>JANNNT010000299.1:0-13524 GCA_031398685.1 Rhodocyclaceae bacterium
GGCCCTGGCCATGGGCCTGGGTCTGGGGCTGTCCGTTGGTTTCGCCGGAAGCGCCTCGGCGGCTGACGAAATCTATATTCCGCTGGTGTCCAAGGGTTTCCAGCATCAATTCTGGCAAGCCGTCAAATCGGGGGCCGAGCAGGCCGCCAAGGACCTCAACGTCAAGATCACCTTCGAAGGTCCGGAGTCCGAGTCGATGGTCGACAAACAGATCGACATGCTCTCGGCCGCCCTGGCCAAGAAACCGGCGGCGCTGGGTTTTGCCGCCCTCGACAGCAAGGCGGCCATTCCGCTGCTCAAGAAGGCCCAGGCCGCGAAGATTCCGGTCATCGCCTTTGACTCGGGCGTGGACAGCGATATCCCGCTGACCACGACGACCACCGACAATCTGGCGGCGGCCGGTCTGGCGGCGGACAAGATGGCCGAGTTGATCGGCAAGGAGGGTGAAGTGGCGCTGGTGGTGCATGACCAGACCAGCCGCACCGGCATTGATCGCCGCGACGGCTTCCTGAACCGCATGAAAGCCACCTATCCGAAGATCAAGATCGTCAGTGTGCAATACGGCGGGGGCGATCAGCTCAAATCGACGGAAATCACCAAGACCATTTTGCAGGCCAACCCGAACGTCAAGGGCATCTTCGGGGCCAATGAAGGTTCGGCCATCGGCGTGCTCAATGCGGCCAAGGAAATGAAGCGCAAGATCGTGATCATCGGCTACGACTCGGGTACCCAGCAGAAGGCCGCCGTGGCCGACGGTTCGATGGCCGGGGCCATCACCCAGAACCCGGTCGGGATGGGCTACAAGACCGTTGAAGCAGCGGTCAAGGCGCTCAAGGGCGAGAAGCTGCCGAAGATCATCGATACCGGCTTCTACTGGTGGGACAAGAGCAACATGAAAGAGCCGAAAATCGCCGCCGTGCTTTACGATTGAGCGGTAGGCGCTGATTGATCAATAGTCGTTGAATGAGGAGCCTGCCCGTTCGGGCAGGCTCTGTCACATGAATGGCCTCTAAACTTGAGTTCCCCGGACGCCTCCGGCGAACCAGAATGTGAAAATAATGGCAAATGATCTAGTCGTTGTCCTTGATTGCGGTGCCACCAACGTTCGTGCGATCGCCGTCAACGCGACCGGCAAGATCGTCGCAAAGAGCGTGCTGCCCAATGCCACACAGCCCGCGCCAGAAAATTCCGCCTGGCATGTCTGGTCTCTCGACGAGATCCTGGAAAAATTTGCCCGATGTTGCGCCGCCATCCAGCGCGATCTTCACCGCGTCGAGCATCGTATTGTCGGCCTTACCGTGACGACATTCGGCGTGGACGGCGCCCTGGTCGATGCCGACGGCGCGTTGATTTACCCGGTGATCAGCTGGAAGTGCCCACGCACCGTCAGCGTCATGGATGACATCCGGCGCTATAGTGATCCGGTCACCTTGCAGCGGATATCGGGGGTCGGACATTTTGCCTTCAACACCATCTACAAACTCATCTGGCTGAAAGAAAACCGGCCCGACACGCTTGATCGGGCCGCGTCCTGGCTGTTCATCTCTGCGCTGATCAACCATCGATTGACCGGGGTATTCTCGACCGACCGCACGATGGCCGGCACCAGTCAGCTGTTTGATCTGGCCAGAGGGTGCTTCAGTGAAGAAATCCTCAAGAGCATTGGCATCAACGCGGCGCTGTTTCCAGCCATCGTCAATCCCGGCGAAGTGATCGGTATCCTGCAAAAGGATGCCGCGCAACGACTGGGTTTGCCGGCCGGCCTGCCGGTGACCTCGTCAGGGCACGATACGCAGTTCGCCCTGTTTGGTTCGGGCGCGGCCATGGATCAGCCCGTGTTGTCGTCGGGAACCTGGGAGATCCTCATGGCGCGGACGGCGCAGGTCGACACGGTGTCCCTCGCTGGTTTTTCCGAGTCCACCTGCGAGCTTGATTCTGCGGCAGGCTGCTATAACCCGGGTTTGCAATGGCTGGCCTCGGGCGTCTTGGAGTGGGTGAAGGATACCTGCTGGAAAGGTGTCGACAGCGGCGAGGTTTATGCGCAGATGATCGCTGAAGCCGCTGCCGTTCCTCCCGGGTGCGATGGGGTGAAGATGTCGCCCGAGTTGCTGATGGGGCCGGGAGGGGCGGGCGGCGGTGCCTATCGTGGCCTTTCCCTCGCTTCGTCGCGCGGGCACTTGTATCGTGCCGCGCTGGAAGCGCTGTCGGCCAAGCTGGCCCTCCAACTGCATGAACTGGAGCGGATTTGCGGTTTTAAGGCGGATCAGCTGATTCTGGTGGGCGGCGGATCAAAGAACCGGCTGTGGAATCAGATCAAGGCCGATGCCCTGCAACTGCCGGTCCGCGTTGTTTCCGAAAATGAGATTACCGTATTGGGTGCGGCGTTGTACGGGTTTTTCGGACTGGGCTATTTCGCCTCGCCGGAGGCCGCCAGAGCGGTCGTGCAGCACGACTACCAAGTGTTTGCGCCGAAACAGGCTTGACGCGATTTCTCCGGCAGTTTCGCCGAATGAAAATCTGCGCCTGATTTAGTTGCGGCAGATCAGCTCAGTCGGGACGACGTCGTGCGGATGGGTTCCTTTGCGCTCGCTCATGGGCTGGATCAGCCGCTCGAACACACATTTGGCCAATGCGTCTTCGTTTTGCTTGATTGACAACACGCGATTGGGCAGCAAATCCAGCATGGTGTGATCGTCAAACGTGCCGATCAAGATGTCTTTGTCGATACGGCCGGTTTGCGACCTGATCTGCTGCAGTGCGCCTTCCAGAATCAACAGCGAGGAGCACATGAATGCGCGTGGCGGGTGCTGCAAGGTGTCGATCAGTCCCTGCATCAAGGTTCGACCGGCTGCCGGGCTATTCTCGGCTTCCAGCCGGATCAGACTTTCGCTGTTCAGGATTCCCGATTCCTCGCATGCCGTTGCAAAGCCGCGGATGAGATCGTGGATGCTCGGCAATTCAGCATGCCCGCACAAGAAGTAACACGAGCCGTCCGCTTCCTGCAGCATCTTCCGCGTCATCTCCAGACCGCCCTGAAAATTGTCGCTGATGACGGTTGGAAACAGCGACGGGCTGAAGTCGCGATCGAACATCACGATGGACGTGCGCGCCTTGTTTTTCAGTAATTGCGGCAGCGTTGCCGCCTGGCATGGGGCGATCACCAGTCCATCGACGCGGCGCGACAACAGATTGTTGATGACCCTGTTTTCGAGCTCGGAATCTTCATGCGAGGACGCCGTCAGCAGCAGCAGATTGCGCTTGCGGCAATGAATCTCCAGGGCCGCCATCAGGCGGGCAAAAAAGGCATTGGACAGGTCGGGTACCACCAGACCGATGGTATCGCTGCGATTCAGCTTAAGGCTGCGCGCGGCGTGGTTGAGTGAATAACCATGAATGGCAATGTAGTCTTCTATCTTCTTTTTTGTGCTGGCACTGATACGGTATTTTTCCGACTGGCCGTTGATGACGAAACGAACAGTGGTGATGGAAAACCCGGTTGCCACAGAGATTTCTTCGGCGGTTTTTGACATGCTCAATTCTCGCTGGTTCACCAGCAGTAGCAGCGATTCAGAAGGTATTCATTATGGCAGGATTTTGCCGTCAGACCGAAAAGCGTATGCAGCGGGAAGGTCGGTCAGGCCTGAATCGCAACAGGTCCATGAAAACCGAGAGCTCGCCGTGCCCGCCTGCAGAAAACACGTCAAACCAGCACCGTGCGCGATGCAGATGAACCACTCGGATCAGCGCTTTTCCTGCTCGGCGGGCGTGCCCGGTTCTGCGTTACGCCTGTATTTCAGCGGGGTCATTCCCATTTCCCGGTGGAAGCGGCTGGTGAAGTAGTTGCTGTCGTTAAAACCGCAGGCAAAGGCTATTTCGGTGACCGTCTTGTCGGTTTCCTTGAGCATGCGCATGGCGCGGCAGAGGCGGATACGCAGCAGGTAGTTGTTGGGCGACATGCCCGTGACGTCGGTGATCTTGCGGCTGAGCGTGCGTAGCGGGATTTCGAAGCGAGTGGCGAGAAGATCCCAGTCCACTTCTTCATCGAAATGGCCGTTCAGATGGCGCAGCAGTTTTGTCAGGCGAGCGTCTTTTTCGTCCTGCGACGATTTTTTCTCCGGCTGACCTCGCCACAACTCGATCATCAGCTGGCCGAGCAGCAACTCGCTCATCAGGCCCGAGTATTCAACAGGATGATCGGACTCATCTGAAATGCGGTTGAGCAGGGATTCCACCCGCTTTAAAGTACTTCCGCCGATCACATAGGGATCGCAATCGACGCCGGTGTTTTGCGCCAGCAGCCTGGCGATGGTTTCATGATTAACGTGCTTGAAGCGCGAAGGCAGGATCAGGACATTGGTCAGATACAGATCGTCGAGTCGATCAAGGAAGTGGGTCTGGTTGGCCCGCGTATAAAAGACCGATCCGCGACAAATGGGCGCTGGCGTACCGTTGATGTAATTCATGCCGCTCCCCGAGCGGACGATTACCAGCTCGTCGAATTCGTGGACGTGCTCGGGGAAGTAGGTTTGCGGGGAGCGCGGCAGAATGGAAACAACCGAATCAGCATTCGGGAAGTATTCGTCACGGGTAAGCGTTTCCATCGCCTCGTCCTCCGTCCCGGCAGGTGCCCGTGTGGGTCATCTCTGGTGTGCTGCCGTCAAGTCTGTGCCGGGTTTTCATTACTACCTGCAGACTAGCATAGATTCAAAATCCACAACCTCAGACCCGCCACCCCAGCACGGCAATCGCACACGTGCACGTCATGGATGAGAGCTGAATTCATAGGGGCGTTTTGATGCCGAGCAGTTCAGAGCGATATTCTGGGTGCCGGTCGGCGAGTTTTCGACGGCGGCGCAGGCTTCGCTCGGGATGTTGCGTATCAGTGCGCAAAGCCGAGAGGGCGAACTTGCGGATAGCCGAGAGGTTGCGGGCGGCGTGGCCCTTTCCGACGCGACAGTCGTCTTCGCGGAAAGTCACGTCAAGCACCCAGTGCATGGCTTCAACGCCCCAGTGGGCTCGCGCGGCGTGTGCGAACTGCTCGACTGTCTTTACTCCGGCGCTGACGATAAAGTAGCGCCGATCGACGCCCACCTTGTCCTTGATCTCTTGCTCGGACTCGATCATGCCGACGGCGGCGAGCTTCTTCCATCCCTCGCGCATGGGCTTGTCCATCCACGAGACGTCGGGAACGAAGACTGCACGGCGGGTTTCGATCCGGCCGTGATTCTTCTCGACCGAGGTGCATTTTTGTACGTCGATGTTGCGGAAATCGAACGCGGCGGCGGTATCGAAGAACTCAACAATCGCCTGTGACAGGTTTTTCTGATTGTCCTTGACCGCCAGAACATAATCTCCGCCCTGAGCGACAATTTTCTCGACGACCTCCGTCTGGCAGCCCAAGGCGTCCATCGTCACAATGCAGCCCTTAAGGACCAGCGTATCCAGCAGCGCCTTGATCGCCGCCAGTTCGTTGCCCTTGCCCGCCGTGCCTTCCTGTCCCAGCGATACGCCCAGCGTGATGGCATAGGCACTGACCATGTGCAGTGCCGTATTCGGTCCGTCCTTCGATCCTCTCACCGTCTTGCCGTCGAACGCCACAGCCCCCTTGGCCACGCCGACGATGCTGGCCACCCACTGCCGGAAACAACGCTCGAACACCGCCGCGTCCAGAACACGAAATACTTCGCCAAACGTGTCATGCGATGGCGTGCCATTTTTCAGGACAAGGAATGTCTTCAGCCAGTCTTCCTCGCCTTCGCACCAGTCCGCGACATCGACCCATCCGTCCGCACCGCACAACACCGCGCAAATTGCCATGACGATCATTTCCTTCAGGTCGTATCGCTGCGCCGGCCCTCGCCGGTGATCCTCGACCCCCGCAAACACTTCCTGCAACGTCATTCTTGCCTCTCGATAAATATCGAGAGTAGGCGCCATTTTTAATAGGTTTACAAGGCCTTGTCATAAATGATTGATCGTAAACGACTTTCTCTACGGGTTTACGACGTTCGCGTAAGCGATTGCCGTGAGTTGATCATCAATATCTGACATATCGCCTTTTTTCCGTATTTTTGTAGATGTGCGCAACCTTTGCTAGCCCAACTAAGAAAGGCGTCAAAGTATCGAAAGCCAAGCAGTGTCGAATAATAGTCGGGGATGACCAGTCATGGCCGACAACCACTAGATTGACGAATGGACGAATAGCCCGAGATCGCAATACATCGGCCAACCCCTTCAGCTTTTCAGCGCTGCCATATGCGCGACGTATGGCCATGGGGCCATCATTCTGCTCAAGCGTTTGGAAAGCCTCTTCGGTCCATGCAGGCGATGAAATATTATCGGCATCAATTAGTAATGCAATCATTGTAGGTTCGCTTATGGTTTGGACGATCTCGTCAGGCTGTTTCCTCGATGTATTCACGGGTTTAAAGCCGGGTAACTCGTCTTGCGAGCTTCCAACTTTTCAAGAAGTGCGGCTTTTTTGTTCACGATGCCGCCATGTCGATAAACGATGGAAACCTCGTGGCGCTTGTATTTTCCCGCCCGAGCGGCACTTAGCCAGTTGAACGAACCAATACACATCATTGATTCATCGGCTACGAGAATCTTGCTATGAATCTTGCGTACAAACTCGATACGCGCACCTGCAGCAGTAAGGGCCGCATATGAACCATCGGTGATCAAATCGCCGGAGGGGCTGAAACTGGCACGGTCTTGATTAAGTTCGAGGTCGGTATAAATCGTGATCGAAACGCCACGCTGATGGGCTTCTGAGACCTTTTTGCAAAGTTCGAAACGCTCAATACCTTGGCGTGATATCCACGGAGAGACGATGACAAGATCACATACTGTCGTCGATAGTGCATTCTCAAGGCAACTGTCGTGCTCCTCGGTACAGCCGAGTAGTTCAAGGTCATCCTGGCAGAGGGCGTCAAGACGCTCTTGAATAAACTGCTTAACAAATGGTGCCTGCATCTTCTCTAGTAAGTCTGTGGCATCGCGCATCAGCGCAGCACGGCCCTCTACGGACCTTATGTCGTGGCGTTGGGTGAGCGTTTGGAGCAAAAACTCAGACAATGGAATCGCGCTCTTGAGCAGTAGCCCGAACTCGCTAAGCGCCTCCCCTCGGGTGACTATGCTGCTTGGACTTTGCCCTTCTGGAAGCATAACGAAGCGAATGCTTTTCTTATCGGTGAGGACGGATAACGCTGCTTCCATCGCACGCCAAGCCTGCCGGTTTCCCTCGGTAGTGGCGTCAAAGCAAAACAGGATCAGCGATGTGCTACGGAAAACCACCGAAATATGATCACTGGTTGCGGTTCGAGAACGGGCAATTGAAATTGAATTGTCGAATCCTCGTTCATGCAAAGCGAGCACATCCATGCAACCCTGAGCAACAACTGCAGAACCGGATTTCCGAATCGCATCACGTGCTTGGTTTAGACCAAAAATCTCCAGTCGCCTGAGAACAGAATCGTCTTTCGGCGGTAGCAGGAAAGTTGGCTCGGCGGAACCAATCGACCGACCGATAAAACCAACGACCCGTCCCTTGTTATCGAAAAATGGCAGTATGAGTCGGTCTCGATATCGGTCGTATAAGCGTCCTTGATCGGTCTGAATGACAAGACCAGATTTCAGGATATTTTCTGACTTGTAGTCGTTTCCGAACCTAGCCTCAAGGTTTTGCCAAGCATTTGGAGCAAATCCTAACCAGAACTTTGCGGCAGTTTTTCCGGATATCCCTCGGCCCTTTAAGAACTCGATTGCTTCGGGTGACTCTTTGAGTTTCTGCTTGTAATACCTCAGCGCCACATCAAGGGCGTCTGAGTTTCTTTCACGCCGGTTTTTGGCGGTATTGCGTGCCGGGTTTGGGTCGAGTGGGGGCCATCCAAGCATGTCGGTCAAAAACTCGACCGCTTCCAGAAATGACATGCCGTTGTGTTCGATCAGGAAGCTGATCGCACTACCGTGAGCGCCACAGTCAAAGCAATGATAAAAACCCTTTGCTGGGACTACTGTGAAGCTGCCTTTGTCGAACTTGTGAAACGGACAGACACCAGAATAGTTGCTGCCGCTCTTTCTCAAAGGAACGGTCCTGACAATCAGTTCAACGATATCGACTGAGGCTAGCAGGGATTCTATATAGGAGGCCGGAATCATCGCAAAATTGTTTTAAGTCTTCTGTGCGACGATAGCGCCATCGCTAGCCTACCAACTGAGCCGTCTTCGGGTCATAAACCACATCGGTAATCGATCCGTCCCGAATACGTTGCACCGCTTCGTCAATCACATGAAGCGGCACTAGGAACCATTCCCTCGGCTTAACAGGAGTTCCGAAGCGGTCCTCGATGGTCAAATCGATCTGCGCTGCGCCGAACAAGCGGTGGAATATGTTTTCCAACCTAGTGCGATTAAGGTTGTGGAGCTTGTAGGTTGCGACCACCTCCACCCTTGCCAGCAGATAGGTACCGTCGTTCCCTCGACCAGCGGCAAGCTGGCATGACGCCCTCGGACCCGGCCTACGGCGTCGAGCCGGAGGAGAGGTGGGGCACCGTCGGCACGCCGGGGAGACGCGCCGGGTACGTCCGGAGCGCGGGGCCTACCAGGAGCTCTACCGGCTGCCCGCCGAGGCCATCACGGCGGGAGGACGACTGCCCGTAGACGGGGAGGACTCGCGCGCGGCGCTACGCATCATCGAGGAGATCCACAACTGACAGCCGTTCGCAACCCCAGCCTGGGCTGAGGTTCCGAACGGAATTGGTGTTCAGTCCGCCAGGTCAGCGCGCTCGAATTTCTCACGGGACACGTCGTGACTCTCGGCGGTGACCTCCTTGAGCCCGTTGTAGACGTCCCTGTCGATCTCGCCACTGGCGTTTGCCACGAGCATAGCGACGAAGGTGTCTCCGTTGACGTTGAGGAAGGTGCGGAAGATGCCGGAGAACCAGTCGACCGCAATGAGCAGGCCCACGGACTGGAGCGGCAGGCCGAGCGTGGTGCCAAGGAACATTGCTATGACGGGGAATCCGCCCGGGACGGTGATGGTGCCCATGTTGAGCAGGATCGCGAGCCCCATGCCCATGACGATCTGACCGGCCGTAAGGGTGATCTCTCCTGACTGCGCCAGGAACATCACGACGAGCATGTAGTTGAGCACCGCGCCGTACGAGCCCATGGTCAGGCCGATGGAGAGGGTGAAGTTGGCGATGCGCTGGCTGACGCCCACCTTCTCCACGGTGTTCTTCAACACGGTTGGGAAGGTGACGGCGGACGACGTCGTCGTGATCGCGATGAGCGTCTGCTCGGCGAGCATCCCGGGCAGCTTGGCTGGGCTCAGGCCGGTCCGTAGCCACGCCACAAGGACAAACAGCGCGAACACGATGATCACGCCGAGGAGCGTTGCGCCGAGGTACTTCAGCCCGGTGGTGACGACGGCGAAGCCCACTTCGCCGGCGAGGGTGGCGAGAAGGGCGAACACACCGATCGGGGCGATGTACATGACGAAGCGGATCATCAGCAGGACGACGTGCTGGACCTGGTCCAGCACGTCGAGCACCAGCTTGTTGCCGGTCTTGCTCACGTAGCTGTTCAGCGCGACGCCGAACAGAAGCGCAAAGATGATGATCGGGATCATCGAGGCCGTGGACATGGCCTCGAAGACGTTTCTGGAGACGAAGCCGAGGATCGTGTTTTGCCAGGTGGTGGCCTGCTGCGCGGACTTCTGCAGCGCGCTGTTCACCTCGCCAGTGAAGTTCAGGCCCGCTCCCGGCTGGATGAGGACGCCCAGCAGCCACGCGATGATGGCGGCCACGATGGAGAAGCCAATCATCCACTTGAAGGTGCGGAACGCGATCTTGCCCATGCCCGAGCCGGTCATGGAACCGGTGGCGACGATCACGGACGACATGACGAGGGGGACGATGGACATCTGGATGAGCCTGATGAACAGGTCGCCGATGAACTTGAGGTTCGCCGCCCACGGGCCGACGATCAGGCCGAACACGATGCCGGCGATGGCCGCGAAACCGATCTGGGCCGCGGGGTGTTTCAGGGTCTTCATTTTATTTGATCCTCCCGGTAAATTTGCTCGATGGAGCCCGCGCCGTCGCCATTTGGGGCGAGGCATCACTGTCGTTACTACAGGAAAACAGTGGTGTGGACTGCTCCTCCTACGTCCGCTTGATGAAGATACTGCGTAGTTCGTTCCCGGTCAAGGAGCCGGCACGGCGATCGCTTACGCAACTGTCGTAAACTCTGCTGAAAAGTGGTTTACGATCAATAACATACGACAACCTATTGTAAACACGAAAGAAATATCGTCTACTCCCGTATTTTGCGAGGTAGTAGATGACCCTGCTGACCATCTTCTCCCGGCTGGAAGACCCGCGCCGCGGACCGGCCAAACGGTACGATCTGAGCGAAATGGTCGTCATGGCCATCTGTGCCGTTCTGTGCGGTGCCGACGACTGGGTGGCGGTGGCGGACTGGTGCGAAGACGAAGAAGCCTGGCTCAGGACCTTTCTGGCCCTGCCCAACGGCACCTCGTCGCATGACACTTTCGGGAACGTTTTTCGCGTTCTCGATCCGGCGGTATTTGAATCCTGCTTCCGGGAATGGATCGGCGGACTGGTTGGTGTTGTTCGCGACATCATTGCGCTGGACGGAAAAACGGCCCGGGGTTCGAAGGACGGCACGAACTCGCCGCTCCACCTGGTCAGCGCCTACGCCACGTCCCTGAGACTTACCCTGGGGCTGCATCGTCACCATGCGCCCTCGGCTGCCAGACCGACGTGGCCGCCGCCATTGTCGATCGGGGTGGGGACTACGTGCTCTCCGTCAAGAACAACCAGAAAGGTCTGGCGGAAACGGTTGTCGATTTCTTCGTGACCGGCGAAAAGCTCGGCTGGCGCGGCGTGGATATCCAGGGCGAGACGACGGTCGAGAAAGATCACGGCCGGCTCGAAACCCGCCGGTCGCTGCTGGCGACAGACCTTTCCTGGATGGAATCCGCCCAAAGAGAAGCCTGGAAGAATCTCGGCGCCTTGGGAATGATCGAGACAACCCGGGAAACCGGAGAGAAAATCAGTGTTGAGCAGCGTTACTTCATCGCCAGTACCGGTATCAAGACCGTCGGCGAGTTCGCCCGGTCGGTTCGGGCACACTGGGCGGTTGAGTCGATGCACTGGACCTTGGATGTCACCTTTCGAGAAGACGCCTGCCGTGTGCGCAAAGACCATGCGGCACGAAATCTGGCATCCGTGCGCAAGATCGTGCTGGCACTCTTCCAGCAGGACCCCCTGTTTGCCGATCGAAGTCTTCGCCGCCGTCGCGTACTCGCCAGCCGAAACTCAGCGTACCGCGAAGAACTCCTTGGCCTGCGCCCTCGGACCAGCAACGCCTCGGACTAAAAAGAAAGAAAACCCAAAAATGATGTCCGTGTAAGCAATTGCCGTGGCCACCCCAGGTGTTTCCCGGGATGGCGGGTCTGAAGAAATGCGGGAGCTGCAGGATGAAATGTACGGATTACGCCGGTCTCATTCAAGATGAAAAATGCACGGCAACGGCGTTGCCATGGGCTCGTTTCCCGGATGCGTTTCCATGAGATCGGCCATGTAGGCCCACCATTCGCGCATCACGGAATGCCCGGGAAGATCGGCCATGCGATGATCAGCACTGCGCCAAAGCACCGCGAACAGCGTCAGCGTGGCTTCGTCCAGGTAAATGCTGTAGTCGCGCACGCCACTCACGCGCAGCAGGTCGACCAGTTTGGGCCAGATGGCATCGTGACGCAGACGGTATTCCTCGGCGCACCCCGGTTTCAATTGCATCTTGAAGGCAATTTTTTCCATGTTCAGGCTCCTGCTGCGGTCGCAGCTTTGGGCAAGCGCGCACGACGCGCACGTAACAGAATCGGCACGATCATCGAGGCGATCATTAGCCCCCCAAGAATCATCGACATCACGATCCCCGGCACGTTTTCCATCTGCAGGCCAAAGGTGAACATGCCAAGGACCAGGATGGCGAGAACGACCCCAAGCAGTGAACCACTGCCGCCATTGATGCTGACGCCACCGAGGATGACCATGGTGATGGCGTCGAGCTCCCAGCCCATCGCGATATTGGGCCGCGTGCTGCCGATGCGGCCCGTAAGCAGCACGGAGGCGAGGCCGGCCATGGTGCCGATGACGATGAACAGCACCAGGCGGTAGCGATTGACCGAAATGCCCGAAAAGCGCGAAGCAATCGGATTGGCACCGATGGCGTAGATGCGCCGGCCCCAGACGGTCTTGTGCAGGATGACGCCGAAGATCACGGCGGCAATGACGAAGATCGCAAACTCGATCGGGATCTGCAGCGCGGGCAGGTCGATCAGGTCGCCGATATAGCCGTTGCCCAGCGTGGACAGGGCCTGCGGGTAGCCGGTAATGGCGCCGTCGCCGAGAATGACCAGCGCGGCACCGCGATAGAGCGACAGCGTCCCGATCGTGACGACGATGGAGGGCAGGGCAAAACGCGTGACCAGCACGCCGTTGAGCGCGCCGCACAACGCCCCCGAGCCCAGGCCGACCAGGATGATCAGCGCCGTTCCGGCACCGGCATTCTTGGCCAGTCCCATGGCCACCGAGGTGAGCGCCACGGTCGCCGCAACTGAAATGTCGATCTCTCCGGCGATGATCAGCAGCGCCATCGGCAACGCGATCAGCGCTTTTTCACTGTAGTTGAACGTGCTGTCACTGAGGTTGTAAAAATCGAGGAAACCCTTGGTCGTCGTGCCGAAGCCGCCGACGACGGCCAGCAACAGCAGGACGAGAATGATCTCCCAGGTACGGGTCGCTTTCATGGTTTGGCTCCTTGCAGCGGCGCAGCTTGAGCGTGGTGGCTTTTGGGCGGGAGGATCTGCTTGCCGGCGCGCCGCTCGGACCGGGCATTGACAATCACGGCGACGAGAATGACCGTACCCGAGATGGCCTGCTGCCAGAAGGGCGAGATATGGATCACCGGCAAGGCGCCGTTGATGACGCCGGCGAACAGCACGCCGAGCAGGGCCCCCATCACCGTGCCGATGCCGCCTGCCGTACTGACGCCGCCGATGACGCAGGCGGCAATCACGGTCAATTCATAGCCGGCCGCCAGTTCAGTGAACGCGATCGAGTAACGCCCGACCCACAACAGGCCGGCGAGCCCGGCCAGCGCGCCCGACATGGCGTACACCTGCAGCAGGCGGCGCTTGATCGGAATCCCGATATACGCCGCGGCCGAGAGGTTGCCGCCGAGCGCGTACATCTCGCGGCCGGCGCGGCGATAGCGGAAGAACCACCAGCACACCAGCAAGGTGACGATGGCGTACCACACCAGCCCGGGCAGACCGAGGAAGTTCACCCGGGGCAAGGCCTTGATCGACAGGTGAATGTCCTGGTCATTCATCCACGCGCCCTTGCTGAGCACGAAGATCGCCCCGCGATAGGCGGACATGGTACCCAGCGTGACGACGATGGGCGGCAGGTCGAAGGCCGTGATCAGCACGCC
>JANNNT010000301.1:0-2148 GCA_031398685.1 Rhodocyclaceae bacterium
ACGACCCGGCGCAACTCATTGGCCGCATGACGGTGATGGTGGCGAATCTTGCACCGCGCAAGATGAAGTTCGGCCTGAGCGAAGGCATGGTGCTTGCGGGGTCAGATGCTGACGGCAAGGCACCTGGAATCTTTCTGCTCGCACCGGACGCAGGGGCTCAACCTGGAATGCGCGTAAAATAACGCGGTCATGCAAAAATCACAGCGCCCGCAGCTAACATTCAAGATTCTGCTCTACGCCATTTTTGATGTCGCAGGCATGGTTCTGTTTGCCACCGGTGCCATGTGGCTGGCCCAAGGAAAAGCGCTTTTCATCGCCGACTTCCCGACCAGCATGACGGAAGCGGTTGCCACCGTCATCGCCGGTCTGGTGCTGATGGTCTGGGCCGCCTCACAAATTTTGCGTGAGTTACTCAAACGGCCAGCCAATGACGCTCAGGAAGGCAACTAGTCCGTGAGCCAATGGCTGCTGATCGACTGGGTACTGATCACCGCCCTGGGTTGGCTGTTGATCGGCATCATCGGCGTCAGCTTCCCGCGTAATTTCACACTGATCAGCCGCGTTCTGTTTCCCCTCGGCGCGTTCCTTGCGCTGGCTCTTGCCGTTCTGGCACTGATCGGCATCGTCTCCGGCCCACAAATCCTTATCCTGCCCATCGGCCTGCCCGACCTGCCCTTCCATCTGCGCCTCGACGCCTTATCCGCCTTCTTCCTCTTTCTTCTTGGCGCCACCTCCGCCGGCATTTCGATCTACGCTGCCGGCTATATGCGCAAGAGCGAAGGCACGGAACATGGGCTGCAATGCCTGCTCTATCATATCTTCCTGACCAGCATGGCTTTCGTGATGCTGGCCGATGACGGCTATGCCTTCATGGTGGCTTGGGAAACAATGGCGCTCAGCTCGTTCTTCCTGGTCACCTCGGAACACCGTCATGCCGAGATCAGGCGCGCCGGCTATCTCTACCTGCTGGTCGCCCACGTCGGCGCCGTTGGCATTCTGCTTTCCTTTGGCGTAATGGCCGGCAGCACGGGGGACTACACCTTCGACGCGATGCGTAGTTTCTCCACCCTGGGCATCTGGCCGACCGTTGCCTTCCTGCTCGCGCTATTCGGCTTTGGCGCCAAGGCCGGTTTGCTTCCACTGCACATCTGGTTGCCCGAAGCGCACCCGGCAGCCCCTTCGCCGGTCTCGGCGATGATGAGCGGCGTGATGCTCAAAACGGCGATCTACGGACTGTTGCGTGTGAGTTTCGACCTGCTGCACGCGCAACTCTGGTGGTGGGGCGTACTGCTTCTCCTGCTCGGCCTGGCTACGGCGCTGTTCGGGGTCATCTTCTCGACGGTGCAAACCGACATGAAACGCCTGCTTGCCTACTCATCGATCGAGAACATCGGGCTGATTTTTGTCGGATTCGGACTGGCCCTGATCTTCAAATCCTTCCTGCTGCCCAACCTTGCTGCGCTGGCGCTGACTGCAACCCTCTACCATTGTCTCAACCACGCCTTTTTCAAAAGCCTGCTCTTTCTGTGTACTGGCTCGGTATTGCACGCTACACGAGAGCGCAACCTTGGAAAACTCGGGGGTCTGATTCATCGCATGCCGTGGGTCGCCTGGCTGGCTCTGGTTGGCGTATTGGCTTCGGCCGGCCTGCCGCCGCTCAACGGGTTCGTTTCGGAATGGCTGCTGCTGCAGAGTTTCCTGTTCACCTCCGGCCTGCCGCAGGGCTATCTCAACATGCTGCTGCCCGTCGTTGCCGGAGCCATCGCGCTCATCGCCGCACTCGCCGGCTTTGCCATGGTCAAATTTTTTGGCGTGGTTTTCCTCGGCCGGCCGCGAGAGGAAAAGCTGAACCAGGCCCACGATGCCAGCCACCTCGAACGCCTCGGACTGCTCTGGCTGGCCGTCGGCTGCGTCCTGCTTGGCCTGCTCCCCAATGTTGTCATTGCGCTGCTTGACCCGATCACCCGTTTGCTCGTCGGCAGCGGCCTGGGCTTCACGGTCACCAGTCACAACTGGTGGCTGCTGGCCCCCATCAGCGAGGTTCGGGCCAGCTACAGCCCGGCCATCTTCTTCGGCAGTCTCGCCGTATTCATACCCCTCGTCTTCTGGACGGTTCACCGCTACTTCCACGGGCGGCTGAAGCGCGTT
>JANNNT010000332.1:0-3976 GCA_031398685.1 Rhodocyclaceae bacterium
TACGACGGTCACCTTGCCGGATACACCCGCCAACCAAGCGACCTATCCGCAGCAAAGTGGTCAAAAGCCCGGACTGGGCGTCCCCATCTGCCGAATCGTAGGAATAACTTGCCTGTCCAGTGGCGTGTCCTTGAATGCGGCCATGGGGCACTACAATGGGAAAGGCAGCGGGAACACGCCCTTTTGAGGTCCCTGCTGGACACCTTTGAAGCGGATGATGTACTTTTGGGTGACGCTTTTTACGCCACCTTATTCTTTGCTGGCAGAACTTCTGTCACGCGGGGTGGATGCGGTCTTTGAACAACATGGCTCTCGTCGGCGTTCGACGGGAAAAGCTGGCCAGCAAAGATCAGCTGATCACGCTGACCAAACCAAAAATCCGCCCACAATGGATGACCGAGGCGCAGTACGAATCGCTACCCGACACCCTGACCGTCCGGGAGTTTGACGTCGGCGGCAAGGTGCTGATCACGACGCTGCTTTGCCCGAAAGCAACGTTCAAAAACGACCTGAAAGCGCTCTATAAACGCCGCTGGAATGTGGAATTGGATATTCGCAACATCAAGACCACGCTGGGTATGGAAACCCTGAGCTGCAAAACGCCGCACATGGGCGAAAAAGAGATGTGGGTTTATCTCCTGGCCTATAACCTGATCCGCTTGATCATGCTGCAATCAGCCTTGCTGGCCGATGTTGTGCCTCGCTTGCTGAGTTTCAAGCATACGCTGCAACTATGGCCTGGAGCGGAACAGCGCACTACTCCAGTGACAAAGACCCTATCGATGATCTGCTAATTCTGGTGGCGCAACAGTGGTAGGCAACCGACCGGGACGAATCAAGCCAAGAGCCATAAAACGAAGGCAAAAACCCCACCCCTTACTAACTCAAACACGAGTTGTAGTAAGGGAAGGCGTACGAAACACGGTCACCCAAAAAAGCTTAAGTAAGTGCCATTCGGGTCAGCCCCCTGTTGACACGCGTGTTTTCACGCGATCTTCAATAGACGGTGTCCTAGACACAATGGTATGGCTTGAAGAGATCCTTGCCCGAGGTCATTGTGGACGGTAGCGTGGGATAGGGCGCGCAACATAGTTCGAAGGGTAGACCAAAAAAACGGGGGCCATAGCCCCCGAGTCGTTGTACTGACTCTACCCTCAGATCAGTAAATGTCGTGCATGGTATTGTAAACGTTGAACTTTCCGGTCGGTGTCACCAGACGCTTATCCTTGATCACCGTCTTCAACTGAAGGGTTTTGTCATCGAGAACCACGATCGCCGACGGCTCGGTCTTGTTACCGGTCCAGACGGAGTACCAGACTTCATCGCCATCGGCGTTGTACTCGGCATGCACCACGCGCTGTATGCCCTTGGTTTCGCCCAGAGCGGCCAAGGCGGCCACGTCGATCAGGGTAGCCTTGGGGTCGGGCTGGCTCAGATCGGCGATCTTATACACGCTGACCGTACCCGCCAATTTCTTGTCCGGGTTGAGCGGTGCGTCAGCCCACAGATTAGCGGACTTCGGATGGCTCTTGACGAACAAGGAGTTGGCACCGTGATTCTTCAACTCCTGAACCACTTTCCAAGCGTACTGCGGATGACCGACCGGATCTGTGCCAATCAGACTGATGACATCGGCGCCCAGGTGCGACGTTGCCCAGACCGGACCGAATTTTGGATGTTTGAAGTTGGCGCCACGACCCGGGTGAGGAATCTTGGCGGTATCAACCAGTGCCGTCAGCTTGCCTTCCTTGGTATCAACCACGGCCACTTTGTTCGAGGCGTTGGCCGCTACGAGGAAGTAGCGCTTGGTCGAATCCCAGCCACCATCGTGCAGGAACTTGGCGGAGTTGATCGTGGTTTCCTTCAGATTGTTGATGTCTGAATAGTCAACCAGCTTGATCATGCCGGTTTCCTTCACATTAATCACGAACTCAGGCTTGATCTCGGAGGCGACAATCGAAGCGACGCGCGGTTCCGGGTGATAGACGCCGTCGATAGTGTTACCACGGGTCGAAACGTTCTTCAACGGCTCAAGCGTCAGTCCGTCAAGGATGGTGTACTGCGGCGGCCAGTAGGAACCAACCACGGCGTACTTGTCTTCATACCCCTTGAACTTGGAAGTTTCGATCGAACGCGCTTCGAAACCGGCTTTCAGCGTCGCCACCGTCGTGGGCTTTTCGCTCCACATGTCGATCAGGTCGTAACGGCCGTCGCGGCCGATGACGTGGACGTAACGACCGGACGTCGACATGCGCGAGATATGCACGGCGTAACCCGTCTTGATGACCGCCCAGATTTCTTTCTTGTCGCCGTCGATCAGCGCCACTTCGCCTGAATCACGCAGGGTGACCGAGAAAACGTTCTTCAGGTTGACGTTGTTCATCTGTTTGGTCGGACGCTGATCAACCGGGATGTGCAGCCTCCAGCTCCCCTTGATGTCTGCCAGGCTCCACTCAGGCGGCGCTTCGGCCGGCATCTGGAGGTAGGTGGCCATGTTGGCAATTTCTTTCTTCGACAGAATGTCGTCGAAGTTGACCATGCCGCCTTCGGTACCGTAGGTCATGATCTTTTCAAGGCGCGACAATCCCAGCTTGGCGGTATTCGCCGGCTCCAGGTTCTTGCCGGTTGCCCCCTTGCGCAGCATGCCATGGCAACCGGCGCAGCGCTCAAAATAGATCTTCCCGGTTGCAGCCTTTTCTTCGGCCGACAAAGTCGGCGCAGCAGGAGCAGTTGCCGGCGCCGGAGCAGGTTCCGTCTTGACGGCCTTGGTTGCAGCAAATGCGACGTTCATCGCCAACGGTAAAACCGCCAGCATCAGCATATTTCGAATTCTCTTCTGCATAGTTAACCCTCTCCTGTTGAATTTACGATCCAATCGCCCCTTATAAAAAAGCGTTCTGGCACCGAACGTAAGGCTGAGCCCGACACGCCCATATTTCTTTGACGCATATCAACAATTGGTTATCTGCATCGCCAAAAACATGAAAGATCTGTTGATCAGATGCGGCGTCGCACTTATGCTTGCGCTTCGATCAAAATGCTGAAAAACGATGAGCCCGACACACCACTCGATTCAAGCAGGAACCGTTTATCTGGTCGGCAGCGGCCCCGGTGCGCTTGATCTGATGACGGTACGCGCCACCCGCCTGATTGGCGAAGCGGATGCCGTCGTCCATGACCATCTGATCGCCGATGGCGTTCTCGGTCTGGCGCGTAGCGATGCGCAGATCATCTGTGTCGGAAAAAAAGCTTCAAATCACACAGTGCCGCAGGGCGAATTGAACCTGCTGCTGGTGCGTCTGGCGCGCGAAGGCAAAAAAGTCGTTCGCCTCAAAGGCGGTGATCCCTTCATCTTCGGGCGTGGTGGCGAAGAAATCGAAACCCTGTCCGAATTCGGTATCCCCTTCGAAGTTGTCCCCGGCGTAACTGCCGCCGCAGGGTGCGCCGCCTACGCCGGCATTCCGCTAACTCACCGTAACCACGCGCAGACGGTGACCTTCGCCACCGGCCATCTCAAGGACGGGAGCGTGGATCTTGACTGGCACGCTTTGGCACGGCCCAATCAGACCGCCGTTTTCTACATGGGGATCGGCGGCATCCGCGAAATCTGTCGCCAGATGATTGCGCATGGATTGCCACCGACGCACCCGGCCGCCGTGGTACAAAACGGCAGCACCGAACGACAGCGCGTGCTCGTCGCAGACCTGGCTACACTGCCAGCCAAAGTTGCAGCAGCCAGGATCATCTCGCCAGCATTGATCATCGTTGGCACCGTGGTCAGCCTGCACAAAAAACTGGCCTGGTATGCGCCGACATCGGGCTCAAAATAGCGTTGCACCAGTATTTTCCCAACAAGAAAACAGCACTCGTGGCAAGCCTGTCCGTGCCCTTTCTTTCGATGATCATTCCTGTACTCAATGAAGCGGCGGGAATTCGTGCGCAACTTGAAACGCTGCAAACCCTGCGCAGCCGAGGC
>JANNNT010000346.1:0-1585 GCA_031398685.1 Rhodocyclaceae bacterium
ATTGGCTTCCTGCCGAAGAGCTCAATTGAGTATGTACGGCTGAAGTATTCGATATAAGCATGCCGCTCAATCAGTGCGTGTGGCACACCGGCCGAATTGATCACGGGAATCGCATAAAGGCTGGCATCTTGCAGGAACAGACTCAGGACATCGCTGCAGAACGCCGTGTCAGATACCGCAGGCAGTGAACGATGCAATTGCCTGACGGAAGTCGCTTCCTGCATTTCCTTGAAATTCAGGAAGGGGTTCTTGGCGGCTTTTGGGAGTAACGAGTTTGTACGCGGCAGTGTACTCAGCGTACCCAGTAGATTGCTGGGTTCTTTGGTGTAGCTGGCGACTTGTGCGTACATTTCATTACCGTCCGGGTTGAGAATCAAGCATCGCACGATGGTGTTACACCCTGATGACACGATTGCTATCGGCTCATTCCAGCCGACATTGGCGGGACCGTTCAAGTTGCTGAAGGTGGTGATATTCATCGCCTGTTCCCGAGCCAAGCGCCGCACTCCTGATGATGCTTGGCCTGCTGGCGCTGGTCGGATTGCGTCCGCGCTAATATTCCGGTATCCGTCAGGCCTGAATTTCAGGCGGGTACGAGGCCCAGCTTCGATCCGCCCCGAGTTTCTTCACTGGAATTGAAACACACCAGGATTTCGCTGTGGTGATGCCATAAGTTGCACAGGCCGTTTATGCCAAGATGCCCGTTCTTTCTTTATTCGTGACGAAGCCGGAAATATCGTGTTCGACAGCGGCAACCAACTCGACGCGAAGGCCATTGAAAAGGGTATTTACGACGATGCCCGCAGTGACGACAAGGGCGTTGAGCCGGAGGGCGTCGAGCTAATGAAGATTGGTGATCGCACCTTTGCCTTCATCGGTCTTGAACGCACTAAAGAGAGCGCCGTGGCAATTTACGACGTAACTGACCCGGCTCATGCCAGCTTCGTGGATATGCTTGTGACCAACGGCGATGCGGCCCCGGAAGGTCTGAAAGGTTTCACCATGGGCGGCATGCATTACCTGGCGATTGCCAACGAAACATCTGGCACCACGACGCTCTACAGCCTGGCACCGGTGCCAGAACCAGAAAGCTAATGCCATGCTGTTGGCCGGTTTGGTGGGGCTGGGCTTTATGGCAGGTCGCCGCAAAACGGCTTAAGCAGCCTATCAACCTGAGTCACCGAGGAGCAGACGTTCCTCTGAGTTTTTTCTTTTGTGCCAGCCTATTATTCAAGGCTGGAGGCCGCTTGGGTATTCGTTTTCCAGATAATGAAGATGGCCGTGTTTACTGCCTTGCTGCCTGGTTAAAAACAGGGTCCAGTCGATACGAAGCAGGCGAATAGCCGCCGACAAACCCGGTGTGGCAGCAGTTTTTTACGCGTTGTACGCTGCGTTGGTGCCTATGCCAGTGACAGGTGTACCTCTCGCCAGTCTTTGCTGACATGGTCGTCCAGGATTCGGGCCGAGCTGATTCGCACGGAGCGGGTTTCCTGCCTTGGAAGTAGTAGCGTCACCTTGTCGTTTGTCGGAGGACGCGCACCGGCGCGCACTATCGAAATATCCAGCGACGCGAGGTCTGAACAAA
>JANNNT010000357.1:0-6700 GCA_031398685.1 Rhodocyclaceae bacterium
TTGACGTTCTTGTCATCCTTCTTCTTGAAGAACCTACCCATTTTGATTTCCTTCTACAAATTCAATCGTAGTTACATGCAATCTCAGCTGTTTGCTGCTCTGACTCTTGGCGGCCATAAAGCCCGTCAAATGAACCGTAACTCCCGGTGTCGCTGCCTGTAGCCACCTGGCTGCCTCGCCCAGACCAATGGCCTGGATTTCACACTCGACACGCCTTGGACTACCCGCTTCGACCTGATCCGACTGATGCCCGATCACACATTCCGTTACCGGCACAGCCGCCGGGGTAAAACGAAGTGCTCTGCGCTCGATCAGGATTCCGGTGAGTTCAACGCGATTCAGCTGAGCCTCAACAATCAGTCAGCCGTCACTTCGCTAACTTCAGCCACAGTTTCTTCCTGGGCCTCCATCATCGACTTCGACTTATCTTCCTTCATCATCGGTGATGGCGTCGTGACGGCACGCTTCATCTTGATGGTCAGGTGGCGAAGCACAGCATCGTTGAACTTGAAGCCATGTTCAAGTTCAGTCAGCACTTCACCATTGCACTCGATGTTCATCAGCACGTAGTGTGCTTTGTGCAGTTTCTGGATCGGGTAAGCCAACTGACGACGACCCCAGTCTTCGAGGCGGTGAATCTGACCGCCATGCGAAGTTACAAGCGTCTTGTAACGCTCGACCATCGCCGGGACCTGTTCACTCTGATCCGGATGGACAATAAAAACGATTTCATAATGGCGCATGAACACTCCTCATGGTTGAAGCCCCCCGCCATGCGAACGGTGGAGCAAGGTGGAAAAGCCGGCGATTATAGCCCGATTAGCACTTGAAAATCAATGGCTAGTCTTTTCCAACTTGGTATGAGTCTGAAGATGAAGCCGAGTTTCAAGGATGCGAGCAGGACAAAAAGCGCTACGCACGATTCTTTCCGAGCAACACAAGCCGGAAGATGATCAATTGGGACGACGTTATTAGCTTGTATCCGGAGGAGTATGCAAAGCGATTGGCGCTTGCCATACTCCCCACAGGTTAAAATTTCAGCATCAGGAACAGAGGTTAGCAAGTGTACCGAGTAGTCACGAATATTGCAGATCACCGGGGAAATAGGATTCTTGACCCCGGCCCATGGCTCGTGTCCCTAAACGAAGCAGACTTCTGGGCTGATTTTCTGCAGAGCATCGGCTATCAAGTCCGGGTTGAAAAATTGCAAGGGGAAATCTCAGTGAACCAGAGGCTTTGACCGGCGGCAATGGCTGGTTCTTTGCCTGAGTTAACAGACCGAAGCCGGACTGCCGCATACATGGATGGTCAATCGTTGCTTACGTATTGCGCAAGTGCCTTGCGGACACCTTCACTGACATTTCCGTTTCCAATCCGGGCAGCCCTCTCGTGACTTCCCGCGTCCAGATGAACTTGAACAAGCTTGCTCTGAGTTTCCAATGCCCTGCAGCCCGGCTTTGCAGAGACGTTACGCCATGAAGTTGCGCTTTCGCCCAATATTTCGCGCCATTGGGCACAGATACCCTTATCTTTCCATCGACATTCAACGATGGAATTAGAAACGCGTGACAGCGCCTGCCGTTCCTTGAATTCGGCTGAGTATTCCTGCAAGAATTCAAATGAATCACTGTATTCGTTCATGGCAGAATCATTATAGGTACAACATACAAACACGTTTACTGGGTCGGTTTCTGCATCATGCCGAATCATCTAAGAACTTATGAAATTGGCAGGCGAATTAGTGAGTACAAAACAAAAACGCCCCGCAGGGCGCTTGTTTACTAATTTCCTGGCGGAGAGGGCGGGATTCGAACCCGCGGTGGGATGTTATCCCACACACGCTTTCCAGGCGTGCGACTTAAACCACTCATCCACCTCTCCAGAAGGCGCGCATTCTATCAGAATCATGCTTGATCAACAAACATGGAATTGATTCTACGAAAGTCGATTAGCCACAGTCCATGCCATTCAACTTGCAAACGACCTGACGGACATACGCCAGCAGAATCCAGAGCCAGAAAAGCAGGAGAAAGGCAACAAACGGGATGTGCTTGTCGACGATCACCTTCGGAGAAATGAAACGCGTCCCAGAGATAACCGGACGCGTAACGATGCGGAATAACTGATAGACAATATTTTTGTCACGGGTCCCGCCAGCAAGCAGAAACAGCGCGCCCTGCGCCAAAAGGAACATGCCGGCCACTTCAACTAGCGCCCGGAGAATAGTGATGACTTGCAGCTCAATGCTTGACATATGTTCGTCTCAAAGAATGTAAAATTCTAGGCCAATGTTCTTGCCGTGAGTGCTCGAAGTCAATACACAACAGCGGTCTCTTTGCCTGATTAAATTCCGGCTACGCCAGCACATTTGACTCCCGTCACAGGTCGTGTAAACCGAGCGATTGAGTCATCACTCCGAGGAGAAACGATACAATGAATTTCGATCAATGGCGCCATTCAGTGCGTGCCTGGTTGTTCCACTTCTTCGGCAAGAATGATCTCGCCTTTGATGAATATGTCGTGGCCTTCCGTCAAATGCCAAGCGCGGCAGTGGCACGCAATCTGGGATTCATCGCCACCCAGCAGAACCGTTTAAGCGAGGGTACACACTGGTTTGGCGAGGCCACAAAACTTGATCCGGCCAGCGCTGAGACCTGGTTCAATCTTGGTTTTACTCGCGAACGCAACGGACAGCGCCATGAAGCCATCAACGCCTTTAGTGAAGCGGTCCGCCTAACCCCGAATCTCGATCGTGCCTGGCATGGCATGGGTCTGGCACATGCCGCTCTCGGAAACCATCAAGAAGCTGCAAATGCGTTTGAGGAAACGGTAAAACTGCAACCGATGCACGGTGAAGCCTGGCAGCACCTGGGCATGGCCCACCACCATGCAAACAACCTTGATCGCGCCGCCCAGGTGATCGCGAAACTCAAAACCTTTGAACCTAAACGCGCCAACCAGTTGCTTCGCGATACCGGACGAACCGACCTTGCACACTTGCATACTGAAATGCCATTCTTAGTCTGGTCGTCAGCACATCTGCCGCGAAAAAAGACCCGCCGAAGCGGGCCTTGGCATAGCACCTCGTTGATCATCAAGACGCATTGGTGTTGATGTCAGCGTCCAGATTTGGGTAACGAACGTGGTCGACCAACTCCTGAACCACTTTGGATGATGACGGAGAGATCAGTGAACCCACGATCACGCCGATGAAACCGAGCGGGACGCCGAAGATGCCGGCCGAGATTGGGTTGATATCCCACCACTGCAGTGCATTGATCCCGAAGAATGGATTGGTAATGTGCATGTAGTAGGCGCAGACACCCCGACCGAGTGTCACGCCCAGGATGGCGCCGAACTGGTTGACACGCTTCCAGAAGATACCGCAGACGAGAGCAGGGAAGAAGGTCGAAGCTGCCAGCGAGAACGCTGCCCCGACCAGAAACAGAATGTCTCCCGGTTTCAGCGATGTCACATACGCGGCTATTACGGCAACCACCAGCAACAAGACCTTGGACACGAGGATGCGGCGAGTCGTCGTCGCGTTCTGGTCGATCATCTCGCAATACACGTCGTGCGAAAGGGCATTGGCAATGGTGAGCAGCAAACCGTCAGCCGTGGAAAGCGCCGCGGCCAGACCACCGGCCGCCACCGGCCCCGAGATCACGTATGGCAGCCCGGCTATTTTCGGCGTCGCCAGCACAATCAGACCCCCCGATGACGATTTCAGCCAGTTGGCCAATGCCGTCCATGTTGATATCGGCAATGTTCATCAGCGTCTTATCAACTGCAGGCCAGTTGCAAGCCCAAGAGGGCAACGCCGCAAACGACGTACCGACCAGATTGTGATAGACCTCGTACTCAGGGCTTTCGCACTCGAACATCATGACAGCGGTAGTCCGAGCATGCGCATCCTGATATCGTCATCCCAGGCGGCTCGTTTGCGTTTTTGTCGCAGGCCGGTCTTGACGTTGTCAGTCGTGTCAGCGCGAATCAGGTTGAGTACGATTTTCTTGAGCAAGGACAGGTTTTGTGGGGCGTAGTCTTTTCTTACTTGGCAGCCGTCCTCGCCGAAATTGACATCGAGCATCCAATGAAGCTGGTTCTCAATCCCCCAGTGGGCACGCACCGCCATGGCCATTTCTTCAGCGGTGAGATCTCGCGAACTGATGTAAAACCGCGGTTCCAATTCGGACGGTTTGCCACCCACTAAACCCCTTGATGTAGAGCGCATCGAGCAGCACGGGGACCGCCGTGATCTCATTACTTTTGTCGGCGACCTTCTCTTGCCCAAGCACCAGGCCAAGATCGGTCGCAAACGCGCTGACCATGTGAGCGGGCAGTCTATCCCCATCGGCCGAACCGCGCAGTGCTTTGCCGTCGATGGCCAGTTGCCCGCCCAGCGCCGTGACGATTCCGCTCACCCCACTGGCGAAAAACCGCCACAAACCGCCCGGGGTCGAGGAGGCGAAACACGCGCTCGATGGTGTCGTGCGACGGTATTCCGTTCTTCAATGTCAGGAAACGTCTCAGCCGGTCTTCTTTCAGCCGACCCCACAGGGCGATATCCTCGAAGTTGTCGGCATCCGAGAGCATGGCGCAAATCGCGATCACAGGAATTTCCTGGAAATCATGCAGGGTTCCGTTGCTCGGTCGGCGCGGATCGTCGAAAGCGGCAAGGGTGTCTATCAAATTCGTCCCAGAGACAGGAGGCACTTCTTCCGCCCAAAAGATGAGAGCAGACCTGAATTGACCGCTGTTTACAAGACGTATGCATAACTATATGAATGTGAACCACTATTTCGATCAGCCAAATTCATTGGCATGTCTTGGTGGGAATGCCAGTCGAGTGCGAAGGCCCTGACCTCGTACTTGGCCAGAACCGCCAGCGCTGGCGCAGTGAAGTAGAGCAGGAAGATGAAAAACAGCGACCAGAACACCGAACGACGTGCCTGCTGTACCGAGGGCGTGGTGTAGAAGCGCATCAGGATATGCGGCAGCGCCGCATCCGCCGGATAATTCTTGACGACCTGCTCGGTGCCAGCGATGGCCTTGGCATCAGGAACAGGCGCACCTCAACTCGATGACCCTGGCTTCCAATTTGGCTTTTTCGGTCGTCAGGAAGCCAGCGACACCGGTGACCATACCGTTGAACAGCGCCGAAACCCGGCGACTGGCGACTTAGTATTCACCAACGCCCGTCGTTTTCGACATGAAGCCGATTCCTGCATAGAGCAGAACGGTTGCGCCGAGGAACATGTAACCGAGAACCTTGTTCGGCACGCCCATCTGATCGAGCACACCGACAACAATGACAAAAGGAATTAAGCCGCCGGTTTAAAAGGTGTAGTAGCGAGATAATTGCTTGAAGATTAGTGTATTCGCCGATTGGGTAGCCATTAGTCGTCCCCCTCATGAACTCCGTATTCCTGATCGAGAGTATTCATGTACCTGGCGTAGTACCAGATGATTACCACATAGATGACCAGTGACCCTTGGGCGCCCATGTAAAACCCCAACGGGAATCCGAGAATCGTAATACCACTAAGCTCTCGGGCGAAGTAGCTGACAACAAAAGTAACCACAAACCATATGGCCAGCAGAATTCCGGTCATACGGAGGTTTCGCTGCCAGTACTCTTTATGTTTCTGAGTAAGCTGCATCTGACCCTCCTCCATGGAAAATCTTCAGAAAGAAGCCAGGATCATCCCGACACCTCACGGGCACTCAGTGATCACCCGGCTCCCACCAAGTGATTCATGGCACATCCGAATCTTCCGCAATCAATGGGGTCAACCACGCACCATGTCAGACTGCTTCAAGGATACGGTCGTAATTTTTACAGCAAACTTACATTCACTATGAAGCAATAAGTTTCATAGTGAATAATACATGAGGTTCGAGCATGATCCGGACGGTGCAGGTCAGGACACGCTGTGCTGAGTAAATGTGAGTGCCGAAAACGCGGCGTGCAGATCAGCGGCGATAAAGATCGGGACAACGGACGCTCTCAACGAAATTCAGGGTCTCACGGTTCGGCGGGTCACCAAGCAGGCTGATAATGATGATGGACAAAAACCCGATAGCCACACCCCATACCCCGGCGGACGTTGACTGTATGCCTAACCACGGCTCCATTCCGATACCCTGGATGCCGAGCCAGGGAATGGCGTCAAACTGCACGCGCACCATGTAATACATCGTGACCAGCAAGCCGATCACCATTCCACTGATGGCACCCGCCTTGTTAGCGCGTTTCCAGAAAATACCAAGGACCAACGCCGGAAAAAATGCCGCACCCGCCAGCGAAAACGCCCAGGCGACCATGAACAGAATGGTCGCCGGTTTCTGTGATGCCACCATAGCCGCCAGTACCGCAACCACCAGCAGCAAGGTCTTGGAAACAACCAGTCGCCACTGTGTTGTGGCATTGGGTCGGAAGACTTTGTAATAGACGTCATGCGACAAGGCACTGGCAATCGTCAGCAACAAGCCGTCCGCCGTTGACAAAGCGGCAGCCAGCGCACCCGCCGCGACGAGCCCGGAAATAACATAGGGTAAGCCGGCAATCTCGGGCGTCGCCAGAACGATCACATCGGGATTAAGCGAGAGTTCGGCAAGCTGAAGAATTCCGTCGCGGTTGATATCCTCGATCGATACCAGTCCGACTTTTCCCCATGCAGCTATCCAGTTGGGTAAC
>JANNNT010000363.1:0-3194 GCA_031398685.1 Rhodocyclaceae bacterium
TGCTCTTGGACAGCGCGGCGAGCACCGCGATATTGGTGTGGCCGCACAGGCCGAAGATGTGCTCGACGCCGCGCGCTTCAAGGTAGTTCACCAGCTGGTTGGAAATCAGGTCTTTCATCGGAGGGTCCTTAAGTCGTTAAATAGCGGGGACAACCCGCGATTATGTGTTGTTCTGAGCGCGTGCCTTTTCCTTGACCAGGTCTTCACAGCGGCCGGCCTTGAGCACCGCGCTACCGGCTTCATGGCCGACAAACTGAGCGGCCAGACGGGCGGTGTCCATGGCTTTCAGCAGATCGATGCCGGTGTCGATGCCCATTTCGTGCAGCATGTGGATGACGTCCTCCGAGGCCACATTGCCGGAAGCGCCCGGCGCAAACGGGCAGCCGCCGAGACCGGCGAAGGCGCCGTCGAACAGGCGGACACCGGCCTGGATGCCGGCAACGATGTTGGCCAGCGCCATGTCGCGGGTGTTGTGGAAGTGCATGACCCACTGTACTTCAGGGAACAGGTGGATCATGTGCGCGCCCAGTTCATAGACCTGGCGCGGGTTGGCCATGCCGGTGGTGTCCGAGAGCGACAGTTCGGTGATGCCGAGCTTGACGAAGCTGCGCACGGCGTTTTCGACCTGTTCGACCGGAACCCGGCCCTGGAAAGGGCAACCGAAGGAAGTGGAGATCGCACCCGACAGGGTCATGTTGTTCTGCGCGGCGAATTCGACGCAGTCGGCAAAACCTTCGACCATCTTGACCGGCGTGCTGTTGAAATTGGCGAGGCAGTGCGCTTCGCTGGCCGAGACGGTCAGCTTGGCCTTGGTCAGACCCGCGTCAAACGCACGTTGCACGCCCTTGATGTTCGGCACCAGGGCACGGTATTCGACGCCGTCGACTTTTTTCATGGCGCGGCACAGGGCGTCGGTGTCGGCCATTTGCGGCACGGCCTTCGGATGAACAAAGGCACCCACTTCGATGATTCTTACGCCGGAGTCGACTACGGCATTCAGCAGCTGCAATTTCTGCTCGACGCTGGGTATCGTCTTTTCATTCTGCAGGCCGTCGCGCAGGCCGACCTCGCAAAAGGTGACCTTTTCAGGCCAGGCTAACGTCATTGTGTCCATTCAAGCGTCCTCGTTGTTCAGTTCATCCGGGAACGGAGTCGCCACTGGCCGTCAGCGGCCTGTGGCGCTCCGTCGCGCTCAGTGGCGTTTTCGCCGTTATCAATAAGGTGAGTATTGGATCTTTTCCAGTTCGGGATCGTAGAACTCACCGAACAGTTCGGCATCCGACACTGTGTCCGGGCTGTCGTACTCTTTGGAAACCCAGGTGATATTCATGTAGTGGTGCAGATGAATATTCTCGGACGTCGCGTTTCCGGCCCAGGTGCCGCAACCGATTGACGAGGTCATCGGCATGCCATTGTTGGTGCTGCCGGCATTGGCTTTGGATTGCGGCTGACGAACCATGATGCGGCCGACGCGGGCGACCATCGCCAGGCGATGAATATGCGCATCGTCGAAGGAGAAGATGCCCACCGAATGGCCGATGCCACCGACGGCGTGGATGGCCATGATGGTGTCGATGGCGTTCTGGAATTCACCCGTATATTTGTGTACCGCCAGGAGGGTGGTCAATTTCTCATGACACCAGATGCCTTCGGGCGAGGCGTTATACACGCCGGTACCGTGCGAGGCGATCAGGAACTTGCGGTCTTCCGGAATCTCGAAGCCGGCCGCCTTGGTCATGTCTTGCGGCGAGAGGGCGACGGTGTCCGGCAGCCGGTGCATTTCGTCGTCCCACATGACTTTTCTGACGGCTTCCTGCTCGGTTTCAGACAGCATGTAACCGCCGACCGCGACCAACTCTTTCAGCGCCGAGTCCCAGATGCCCTCTTGAACGACGATGTTGCCATCGGCCGAGCAGCCCGATCCAAAGTCGGAGGTCTTGGAACGCATGGTGTTGAAAGCCGCCTTGTTCAGGTCTTGCGCTGCGGTTTCGTCCCAGATCATGGTGGCATTACCCGCACCGACCGCAAACGCGGGCGTACCCGACATGTAGGCACGGCGCACGACCCCTTGTCCGCCGGTGGCAATGATCAGATCACATTTGGTCATCAGCGCTTCCGAAATGCCCTTGTTGATCTTGGCCTTGTAACCCAGAATCTGGACCAGATCCTCCGGAGCACCGACTCTTCTCAGGCCTTCACGCATGAGTTCGCAGGTTCTGCGGCTGGTCTTCAAGGTCCGCGGATGCGGTGAGAAGATGATGGCGTTCCGGGCCTTGATGGCATAGATGGCGTTGCCGGCCGGAGTCAGGTCGGGGTTGGTGGCCGGGATCACGCAGGCGATGACACCCACGGGCTTGGCGTACTTGACGATCCGCTTCTCGGGAATTTCCTCGATAATGCCTACGGACTTTTCTCGCAGGCAGTCACGCAGGATGCCGCGAATCTTGAAGCGCTTGGCTTCACGGCTGATCGGATCGCCGAAATTGCTTTCCTGGATGCCCAACTCAACCAGTTCGTGGAAGGTCTTGGAGTTGGCGACGATCTGGGCGACGGAACGGATCGTTCGGTCAATCGCTTCCTGACTCCAGGTTTCAAACTCTTGCTGCGCTTTGTCGGCTCGCGCAAACGTTTCTTCAACTTCACTGATCTGCTCGGCGTTCAGTTTCAGTTCCGCATAACGCTCGGGCATGTCATTCTGTCTGCTCATTTTATTTCCTCATTTGTTAATTGATTTAAAAATAACTTACTTAAGAAAACACTGATTTGATCTTTATTCCGATCAGACGCCGCTTCGACCTTTTCATTTCCGGCGGTTTTCTTAGGAGGTAATCATTTCTTCTCCCTCGAGTTCCGGGTCGTAGAAGTCGCCGAACAGGTCTTGGTCGGACGGCTTGTCTTCCTTGATCGGTACCGAGACCCAGGTGGTGTTCATGTAGTGCTTGAGGTGCACGTTCTCGGAGGTGCTGTTGCCGCTCCAGGTGCCGCAGCCGAGGCTCGAGGTCATCGGCATGCCGTTGTTGAAGGCGCCGGCGTTGGCCTTCGATTGCGGCTGACGCACCATGATGCGCGACACCGGGGCGGCCAGGCCGAGCTGGTGGATGTGTTCGGCGTCAAAGGAGTAGATGCCGCAGGAGTGGCCCTTGCCGCCGACTTCATAGACGGCGCGCATCATGTCCAGCGCCTGGGCAAAGCCG
>JANNNT010000378.1:0-1618 GCA_031398685.1 Rhodocyclaceae bacterium
CGCCCCAAACCGCTTGCTGATCCCTTCCATCTCCAGTACAACTTGGCCCATAACCACTCCCGTTGCAAGACCAGATGTAGCTTGATCGGGCCTCCGTTCAGAGGTCCGATCAAGTCCAGGTCGACTCACTATAGCTGACTACAGGAGCCGGATTCTGCGTGGATTATTATTCTTTAACCCAACCAGCGTAGTCCTTCAGATTGGCCTTGGTGACCAGCGGAACCGGCAACAGCTTTACCTTGTCCTTAGGTCCCTTGCCGTTCATGATGTCAAAACCGATCTTCACACCTTCGCTGGCCATGGCATAGGGGTTCTGGGCTGAGCTGGCTTCAAAAATGGTGCCCGGTGCCTTGAGAGCGGCCTGTGCGTCCGGTGCGCCGTCGACGGCGGTAATGAAGATGCCTTCGCGCTTGGCTTGTTTGATGGCCAATTCGGCGCCAATGCCTGTGGGATCGTTGATCGCGAACACGGCGTCAATCTTCGGGTTTGCGGTCAGCAGATCCTGCATGACTTGCATACCGCCATCACGACTGCCTTTGGCGTCCTGATTGTCGGAGAGAATCTTGATCTGGGTTTTCGCGAAGACCTTCTTGCACCCGGCAACGCGATCAATCACGGCGGAAACGGGGGGCCCGTTGATGATGACAACATTGCCCTTGTTGTTCAGCTTCTTGGCAATGTATTCGCAAGCATTGGCGCCCGCTGCAACGTTATCGGACATTACGGTGTAATCGGCGCCATCGGCACCCACGTCGACGCCAACTACGACGATGCCTGCGTCGTGTGCTTTTTTCAGCACCGGGGCAATGGCTTTCTGGTCGACGGCATTGACGATCAGCAGATCAATCTTGTTGGCGATGAAGTTTTCGATCTGGCTGACCTGGGTGTTCAGGTCATACTTGGTCGACAAGGTCGTGACTTTGACTTTCGGATTGATTTTCTTGGCCGACTCTTCAGCGCCCTTGCCGATAGCTACGAAGAATGGGTTCGCCAGATCGCCTACGGAAACGCCGATGGAATTCAAGGGCTTGTCGGCAGCCGAAGCGGAGGTCATGCAGACCATAAACATTGATGCAATCATTACAGGGATGATGCGCTTCATGAAAACTCTCCTTGGTGAGACATTTAAAAAGCGAGGCGGCACACAATCCGAATAACCGCCTGGGAAATTTCGGACCACTGGACTCGCCACCGCAACTCAAGGCCGTTGAGGGTCAACAACCGTGTCTGGCGAGCAATCGGCAGAGGTTAAAAAGCAGGTTCCGTCGATCAGCTGCTTGCTATCGAACCGCGAGCAACGGAGCGCATTCTGCGGCCCCTGTGTGAACGCCGAATTTCAAGCGGGCAAAATATTGCATCGAATATTTCAGGCGGATTGCAACATTTGTAACAAACGACGTATGTCCCTCGATAAGCAGTCACAAATGCCCGGGCCACCCAGTAAAACCCGATACCCGCTTCCTGCCAGTTGGATCGAATGCCGCCCGGTCCCGGCTCGAAAATCAGTTAAAGACCGGGTATCATCTACTATCTGGTTGATTTTCCACGCTCGTTCAGGATTTTGGCTACTGCAGCCTCACGGAGTATTCATGACCGCAAACCCCGTTCCGCACGTACT
>JANNNT010000409.1:0-10916 GCA_031398685.1 Rhodocyclaceae bacterium
GCGGACAACGACCATTTGCTGGCGATGCTCGGTGATGTATTGAGCGATAAGCTTTAACTGCTTGGAGAGTTCGTCGTACTCGCGGGCAACCCGCTGAACCAGATCCTCTACCCTGTTGTCCTGAGTCATGTTCTTGATCCCCGCTGGTGGACTACGTTACGGATTCTCCCGCCCCATACGGCTGAAGAGACTTGCTCCTGCTTACGGGATTGTAGCGCACCACAGCTCGCCAGGCCGAGATCGAAAACGCCAGTACCCGGCAGGTGGCACCGCCACACGCCGGGTGTCATGCGATTATGCTTAGCGCAGGCGAACGATACGGTTTTCGCGCCACGAGGTCGTCGCGGCATCGGCCAGTTCGAGTGCCTTGACCCCGTCTTCGATGCTCACGCGCAATTTCTCATGGCCGCCGAGCACGGCGATGAAGTGATCGAGCTCGTTGCGGTAGGCCTTCTCGTAGCGCTGCAGGAAGAAGTGTTCCGGTTTGTCGACCGAAACCACATCGGGCCCTGAGGCGACGACCTCCGTTGGGCGATGATTTCCCGCCTGGAGCATTCCCTTGGAGCCAAGCACTTCAAAGCGTTGATCGTAACTGTAGGCGGCGCGACGCGAGGTGTGGATCTGGGCGAGTTTGCCGCTTGTGGTGCGGAGGGTTACCGCCGTGGTGTCGGCGTCATTGGCTTCGGTCGCGATACTCGGATCGGTCAGGGCGCTGGCCGTGGCATAAACCGTCTCGGCTTCTTCGCCAAAAATCCAGCGGAAAATGTCGAAATCGTGGATCAGCATGTCTTTGAAGATCCCGCCTGAACGCTGCAGATAGGCCAATGGCGGGGCGCCGGGATCGCGGCTGATGACCGACAAGGCCTCAAGTTCGCCGATCTCACCCTTGTCGATGCGCGCCTTGAGGGCGGAGAACGTCGGGTCGAAACGACGCTGAAAACCAATCAGACACGCCTTGCCCGAGGCCCGCACGGCTTTCTCGCATTCGCGGGCCCGGTCTACGTCAAGGTCGACCGGCTTCTCGCAGAAAATATGCTTGCCGGCGGCGGCGGCACGCTGAATGAGATCGGCGTGGGTATCGGTCGAGGAGCCGATAAGCACGGCATCAATCGTGCGATCAGCAAAGATCTGATCCACGGTGACCACGGTCGTACCTAACTCTGCCGCAAGTTTGGCGGCCGGTTCGGCAATTGCGTCGGCGACTCCCGCCAGGTGTACATTCGGATTGCGAGCGGCATTCCCCGCGTGGATCTGGCCGATGCGACCGGCGCCAATGACTGCCATCCTGATTGCCATGATAAACGTTCTCCTTTGCTTGATTGAAATCGGATTGGTTTTACGGGCAGGCGCATTACGCGCGCCTGTGAATTAGAAAAGGCCTGGAGAACACCGTCTTTTCCGGCACGAACGCCGAAAGGAAGATCCCCTCTTATTTGCAATATTCTAGGACGAATTGCACAAAATAGAAATAAGTTTCTAACTATAAATGCAAACGAAAACATCGGTTTCGAGAACCCTGTTTTTCAGTTTTGGTAAGTCAACTGAAGGTATCTCCACAGGTTTTCCTGGCTTGCTCAGCGCCGCAGCGAGCGCCAGCGACTAATCAATAGCGCACACAGAATCAGGCCACATCCCAACAATTGCGTCGGTCGCATTCGTTCGCCCAGCCAAACCATGGCAAACAAAGCGGCCCAAACGGGTTCGAGCGTCATGATGAAGGCGGCGTGACTCAGTGGTGTTTGGCCCTGAGCCCAAATCTGGAAGTAAAAGCGCAGGCAGGTTGCGCTCAATACACTCAGGCTGAGCCATAGCGCTGTCTCTGCATCCATGTGCGCTGGCCAGTCTTCTACCATGGCCGAGCCAGCAAGCGACACGAGACCAACGACGGTGAGCTGAATTGCCGCAAGCGGAAGGACCGGGATTTTCCCGGCAAAACGTGAAATCAGGTTGAGCTGGATCGAGAACCCGAGCGCACTGCCAAGAAATAGCAGATCGGCAAGATGCACCGTCATGCCCTTCTGCAATCCAAGGCACGCCATTCCGAGTGTTGCGACGAAGGCGGCAAGCCAGGTTGAGCGCGCGATACGCGCGCGAAACAGCAAACCCGCGATGAGTGGCGCAATTACGGCCCCCAGGCTGGTAATGAAGGCGCCCACCCCCAGGGCGGTCGTGAAATGCAAGCCGAGTATCCAGCACATCATCGCGGCACCCAGCACCATGCCGGTAAAGAGACATTGCCGCAGCACCGAAAAATCGCCGCGCAAGGATGAAATCTCGTTAACGCCAAAGGCTGCAAGGATCAGGCCGGCGCTCAGAAAGCGGATGCCTACGAATAGCAATGGAGGGAGTCCGCGCAAGGCATGGTAAGAAAACAGCCACCCTGACGCCGCGAGAAGCGTAACCAGAACCAGCACTCCATCGGCCTGAAGCGATTTACGACCTGTTTCAACGCTGCTCACATCCAACCCCGCTGTGCCTTCCGAAAAATCACGAGGCCATGTACGGCACCTCATAAGCGAGTCCACACAAGACGGCTGAATGGACTTCGCAATCACTCAAGAGTCATTGTCCGCCCGAAGCGCACTCTCAGCAGAGCGCTCGCGCAAAAAAATCTGGCTACCCGATGGTAGCCAGACCCCGATTTTTCGAACCGGAAAAGCCCATTTCAGACGACGGCCTCCGGGAACTGAAAATCCCGAAGATCGTCGATTCAAGACTCAGGCTGTTCCACGACTCTTCTGACGATATTGATCCGCCACGACCGCGGCGACAATGATGATGCCTTTCACGATCTCCTGGTAATACGCGTCAATCCGCAGGAAGGTAAATCCCGAAGTCATGACCCCCAGAATGATCGCGCCGATCACCGTACCCGTGATGCGTCCGGCTCCACCACTCAGCGAAGTTCCACCGATGACCGCGGCGGCAATTGCATCGAGTTCATAACCCATGCCCATACCGGACTGACCGGTGATCGCGCGTGCCGAAGTCACGATGCCCGCCAGCCCCGCCAGCAAGCCAGCCAAGGAATAGACAATGATCAGATGGCGTCCGACATTGATCCCCGAAACGCGTGCAGCCTGACGATTCGCACCGATGGCGTAGGTAAATTTTCCGTACCGGGTGTAGCGCAAGGCGATATGGAAAACCAACGCAACGACCAGGAAGATGATCACCGGCACGGCCCCCGACCCAATCCACGCAAATTCATCCGTGAGCATGCTGATGGGTGAGCCGCGGGTATACCACTTGGCCAGGCCGCGCGCAGAAACCATCACCCCCAGCGTCGCAATGAAAGGAGGTATCGAGGTGTAGGCAATCAAGGCGCCATTCATCCACCCGCAGAGCAAACCGACGATCAGGCCGGCAAGAATCGGCCAGAAAACGGAGATTCCGGCCAGCGCGGGATAAACCGCGCGCGCATAACCGACCTCCTGTGCCAGACTGGCCGAGACCATGGCCGCGACGGCCAGCACGGACCCCGAAGACAGGTCGATGCCTCCGGTGATAATGACTTGCGTCACCCCCACCGCAATGATCCCGATGACCGCCATCTGCAGGATCATTACCACGAGGCGTTCCTTGTTGTACAAGAAGCTTTGCCCAATGAAGATCCAGCCCAACGCTTCAAAGACGAGCCCAACACCAAGCAGCACGAGAAGAATTCTGATTTCGGTCGGAAGTTTCCTCTTTCGCATCGTGTTGTTCCCCTTGGTTACATCAACCGTAGCTGCATTTCCAACTGCCATGACATCCTCCAAATTTTTCGATTGGTTGAGCCGTCGAAAGCGGCCTTGAGAGTATTAGTGCACCTCTAAGAGGGCAGCATCGCGCGATCCCTTGGTTCAAAGGCTCCCTACCTGGACGCCAACTCCATGATCTTCACTTGATCAGCATCCGCACGATTGATGATCCCAGTAACACGCCCTTCGTGCATCACCAGAATCCGGTCACTCATGCCAAGCACCTCCGGCAGCTCCGACGAAATCATGATAACCGCCACGCCTCTTCCGGCCAGGCGTGTAATGAGCTTGTGAATTTCCGCTTTGGCGCCAACATCGATACCGCGGGTAGGTTCGTCGAGAATCAGGATGTTCGGATTCGTAAGCAGCCAGCGACCGATGAGCACTTTCTGCTGGTTGCCGCCTGAGAGATTCTCGACCCGTTCGTTCATGCTCGGAGTCTTCACGCTCAGTTTCGCGCTCATCTCCTCGCATTCCTGGGTGACTTTTGCCTGCTCAACAAAACCGTTGCGCACGAACTTGCTGCCGATCACCGCCATCTGCATGTTTTCAAGCACATCAAGGATCAGAAAGCAGCCCGTTTCCTTACGATCCTCAGTCAGAAAGGAGATTCCGTGTGAGATCGCGGTTTTCGGAGAATCAATTTTCACGTCCTCGCCGTTGATCTGGATCGTCCCGGAAGTCGCTGGAACCACACCGAAAATCGCCTCGGCAACGTTGCTGCGGCCGGAACCAATCAGACCCGCAAAACCCAGAATCTCACCCGATCTCACGTCGAACGAAACATCGCGAAAGACGCCGTCAAGCGTGAGGTTTTTGACCGAAAGGCGAACCTCACCGATCGGCACGGTCTCCTTCGGGAACATCTGCGTAATTTCACGCCCGACCATCATCTGGATAATGTCATCGCGCGTCACGTCGGCCGAACGCTTCGTTCCAATGTATTTACCATCGCGGAAAACAGTGACCTCGTCAGCGATTTCGAACAGCTCGTTCATCTTGTGCGTGATATAGACGATGCCTTTGCCCTGATCGCGCAGCTTGCGGATGATCTTGAACAGATGGGTGACCTCGTGCTCGGTCAACGCCGACGTCGGCTCGTCCATGATCAGCACATCGGAATTATAGGAAACCGCCTTGGCGATCTCGACCATCTGCCGGTTCGAGATGCTCAGTTTCTGGATTTCGATCTCGGGATCGATATCAATATTCAGTTCGTCGAACAGCGCCTGTGTTCTGTCGCGCAATTCAGCGTGATTGATGATTCCAATCATGTTCTGCGGCTCGCGGCGGATCCAGATGTTCTCTGCGACCGTCATGAAAGGCATCAGATTCAACTCCTGATGGATCATGGCAATACCGTTTTGCAGCGCATCGAGCGGTGACTTGAGCTGAATCTCGCTCTCGCGCAGACGCATAGTGCCCTGATCCGGCGTATAGATACCCGCCACAATTTTCATCAGAGTCGATTTACCGGCGCCATTCTCGCCCATGAGCGCATGCACAGATCCCGGTCTGACGCGAAAGGACACATTATCCAAGGCGACCACACCAGGGAACGCCTTGCGCACGCCGGTGACATCCAGAATGTATTCATATTGATGCGGCGCCCCTGTAACGCCATCAGGCGCTTTCACAGCATCAATCGTTGCCGAACTCGTCATTTTTCTCATCTCCAGCGAGTTTTGGATCGGGCGTGGCGGGTTATCTCGCCACGCCCGAAAGCTTGCTTACTTACGGATGGATAAGGATCAGTTCTTTGCCGTGTAGGTACTCAGGTTTGCCGGAGTGACCAGTTCAAACGGAATCCACACCATGGACGGTACTTTTTCGCCCTTGATGAGCTTCATCGCGGCATCCACCGAACCTTGCCCTTGGCCCGCAGCGTTCTGGAACACGGTGACCTTCAGATCGCCAGCTTTCATCGACGCCAACGCGTCCTGCGTGGCATCGATACCCGCGACGATGGTCTTGTCGAGCATCTTCGAAGCCTTGAGCGCCTGGATGGCACCCAGCGCCATTTCGTCGTTGTTCGAAACCACGGCATCGAACTTCATGCCGGCGCTGATCCAGTTGGTCATCAAGTCGTTACCTTCGGTGCGCTGCCACTTGGCGGTACGCTTGTCGAGAATCTTGATGCCTTTGCACTCGGGTGTGGCGATCACGTCCTCAACGTCCTGCGTACGCTGACGAGCGGCCTGATTGGACAGTTCGCCGATCATCACCAGAATATTGCCCTTGCCGCCCATGAGTCTGCACACTTCCTTCATTTGCAGCGTGCCGGAATCAACTTCGTTGGAACCGACATACGCGACCTTGGCCGGCAGGGTTTTGTCCGCAGGCATGCGGTTCACATAGACCAGCGGAATCCCCGCTGCCGTGGCCAGCTTGGTCATTTTCGGCGTGGCGTCGGTATCCACCGCATTCACGATGATGGCGTCGACTTTCGAGGCGACAAAGTTCTGGATTTGGTTGAGTTGCTTGCCAACGTCACCTTGGGCATCTTCGAACTGAAGACTAATATCCTTCTGGGTGCCAGCATATTTGCTCATCCCGTTGCGCAGTACGGTCAGGAAGTTGTCATCGAAAGCGGCCATCGAGACACCGATCTTGGCGGCCGATGCAGGCATGCTGAAAAACGAGAGGGCGATTAATGTGGTTGCTGTGAGAGTTTTAACGATAGGCTTCATACGTATGTCTCCATTGCGTGAGTCGGATATGTCCAAATCGGACGGTCGTTTAATGGCCTCTTATTCAGAGGGTGTTCTCCGCACATCCGGAAGAATGTGCGGAAGCTGCTACGCCCCTGTGATTCCGCCGTACGTAATTCAAAGAAACCACACGCTGCAGGGCTAATCAAATTCTAGCCATCTGCTGGAATTAACCAGCCATCGCTAGTCAGTACGTTTGTTCGGTTCGTTTGCAGCGACTTGCTTTTATCAAAAGCGGCATTCGAAGTAGCAAAGATAGAAGCAATACAAGAAAAATGCAAACAATATTTCACAAATATTAAAAGATCGAAACAAATTTCTATTTTAGGCCTGACGCGGTCCTCTTTCGCTTTGCAGCCAAAGGACGCCGCCTGCCTGGGGTACAGGGTGATGCCGACAGAGCGCACAGGACGGCCGGCACCCAACCGATTTAACGGTTAGGTCGGAACTGCACCGCAAGCGGGCTTGAGGTGCGTGGTTCCGAGAGAACATTACGACCGATAGAACGAGGGGCGCGCGGCCATGGAAACCGCTTCGATCACGCCTGATCCCTGAGCTTTCACGCAGGCATCGGCGGCTACGGCGGCGGCGTAACCATCCCAGGCCGAAGGCCCGGTGAGCTGCCCCTTGGACAGCCCGTCGATAAAGCCCTGAAGTTCGACGTCGTAGGCATCGATAAAGCGCTGCTTCCAGTCGGTCAGAATTTCCACCGAGCGCTTTGCGCCACTGCGGATCATCACTTTCGAAGGTTCCGGCAAGCGTGCAATGCCGGTTTCGCCAACGACTTCGCACTGGATGTCGTAACCATAGACGCAGTTGACGAACACTTCGACGTCGATGCGTACGCCTTTGACGGTCTCCATCAGGATGATCTGCGGATCCGCGAGGTGGCTGGACGCGTTCCGGGTCTTCTTCGGATACACGACCTGCACGGTCTTGTAGTCGTCGTCAAGCAGCCAGCGCAGCACGTCGATCTCGTGGATCACCGTGTCGGTGATGGCCATATCGGTCGTGTAGCTGTCGCCCACCGCCGGGTTGCGGTGGGCACAATGCACGATCAACGGATCGCCGATGTCGCCGCTATCGATCACCTGTTTCAGCGCCCGGTAGCCGGCGTCGTAGGGGCGCATGAAACCGACCTGAACGAGACGTTTGCCACCCGCTACTTCCGCCTTGACGATGCGCATGCAGCCATCCGCCGTCGTAGCCAGCGGCTTTTCGCAAAACACCGGTTTGCCAGCCGCGATGGCCGCCAGCACGAACTCTTCATGCGTCGGCCCCCAGGAGGTGACCAGCACGACCTCGACCTCGGCCGAGGCAATCAAGGACTGACCGGTGGCATGCACTTCGGCCTTAAGACCGTATTTGGCAACGGTCTCTCTGGCTTGCTCAAGATTGATGTCGGTAACGGCAACGATTTGCCCGCCCGCGAGGGTGTTGGTGATTCTGCGGATATGCTCCTGCCCGATCGCGCCGGTGCCGATCACGCCGATTTTCAATGTCATGGTGTAACTCCTGTCAGATAAGTTGTAGTTAAATGCAAAGTGAATCGGAAGCGCTCAGACGCGAGCGCGAATGAAGTCCATGCTGGTCTTCAGGATGGTCTCGCTGTCTTTGGCGTCCATGATTTCGGGGGCGAACGGTTCGAAGGAGACGACGCCCTGATAGCCGCGATCGAGCATGACCTTGATCTGGCGAATGTTGCCCAGGCGGTCGGCGTCGCCGACCAGCACACGGTGTCCGTCACGCATGTCGGTATCCGGCAAGCTCGTTGCTTCCACCCCGGAGATGTGGACCAGCCCGGTCAGGTCGGGATAGAAAATGTCTTCGCCCGAAAGATAATGGTGGAAGGTGTCGTGAACGAGTCGATACGCACGCTCGCAGCCGGCGTCATAGATGGCTTTGACGGCATCGGATTTGCGTCGCAGCGAGCACTCCTGGAACCCCAGCGGCTCGACCAGACCCAACAGGCCGTTGTCTTCGAGAATGGAACGCAGCGACTTGAGCGACTTGACGAGATCGGCGTGGCGTTCGGCCGCCGTGCGCTTGTCGTCCCAGCTGTTGAGCGGACACAGCACCAGCGCTTCGGCGCCACATTGCGAAGCATAGGTGGCCATTGCGGTCGCCTTCTCCTTCAACTCAGGGTCGAACACGTCGAAGGGGTAAAGCGCGTTGATCGAACGGATGGTGATTCCTGCAGCCGCTGCCGCGGACTTGAGTGCGGCAGGAGAGGCTCCGTCCTGCATTTCGACGCCGGGAAGATCATTGCGGATTTCGATGCTATCTACACCCAGACGCTTGCACATCGCCAGATACGCTTCAAACGAAACGCGTGGTGCGCTGATGCGGTTCAGGGAAAAACGGATGGAACGGCTCATTTGCTTAAACCTCCAGTATTTCGAGACATGCGACTTGGTCCTTACGACACGTCGCAGCCCCGGTTGAAAAATAAAAATGTGTTGCGGAAAAACCAGATGCACGTAAACCGGTGAGCGTGCGGAATCTCACTTGTACTTATCGATGTAACGCTGAATCTCGGTGCGCATGAAGCGCGATGAATCCTCTGCACGATCCTCCCAGGCAAACACGCAAGACGACAAGACGCCGTCGAACTTGATTTCGGCCAGCGCCTTGAAGAACACGTCCCAGTCGATCTCGCCCTGGCCGATATCAAGGTGCTGGTGCACCCGCACGTTCGAGCCGGGCGGGTTGACGATGTAGCGCAGTTGCGAGGACGCCTTGTGGTTGTAGGTGTCGGCGACGCGCACGTGATGCAGCACCGGTGCCGCTTCCATGAGCATGGCGGCCATGTCGTCGCCGTAGTAGAAGGTGTGCGGGGCGATGTAGGACATCTTGACGAACTTGGAGCCGATCGAGCGGATGATGTCGATGGCCGGATGGAAGGTTTCGACCCAGTCTTCCGGGTGCGGTTCGACGGAGAGAACGATGCCTTCACGTTCGAAGATCGGGGTGAGTTCGTCCATTGAGCGCCACCAGGCGGCTTCGCAGGCTTCCTTGGTATTGAGCGTGGTGCCGACGGTGCGCTCGGGCGAACCGCCGCGGCCAAACTCGGAAATCATCGTATCGCAGCCCATGTCCACGGACACTTCGATAGCCTTCTTCCAGTAGCGCATGGCGATCTGGCGTTCGTCCTCAAGCGGGCTGGCCCAGCGGTACATGGGTTGGAGCGTTGCCAACTTGACGCCGTGGTCTTTCATGCCTTTCTTGAAGGCCTGGATGCGCTCGGGGTAGACGCGCGGCATCGACCACCATTCAAGGAAGTCGGCGCGTGGCGAGAGTTCGATGTATTCGTAGCCAAGTTCAGCGGTCAGCCGACAGATGCCCGGCAGATCGAGATGGCGGTGCATGTAGGGGTCAAGTGCGATTTTCACAGTGTTCTCCTTTTGATATCAGTCAGGTGCGAAACGGGGTCCTGGCCAACCGGGACCGTTTGTTTATTGATGCCTGATGGCGATAAATATATGGAATGGGCACAGCCACCGCACTATCGAATTTGACGATTTATCGTCAAATGCACTACCGTGCCACCTGCAGCACAGGACTCAGCAGCGATTGAATAGTCATCCAATCGCCAGTCACGAATTGCTTGAAGGCAAATCCCTGGAATCGCTGGAGAAAACAAATGATCGCCGGTTCCCGACGCAAGAAAACCCCGCGCTTTCTCGAAATCGCCCAGGCCGCAGGGGTAAGTCCATCAACCGTTGACCGTGTGCTCAACGAACGGGGGAGCGTATCTGCAGGGGCTCGGGAAAAGGTCGTCACGGCAGCCAAACAGCTTGGGGTTCCCCGCGTCCTTCCACAGACACAGCACGGACTGATTCACCTGGACGTCCTGCTTCCCGACAACAACACGCCATTTTTCCGCCGCTTGAACATTGCCCTGCAACGTTCGATCGAAATGCTGGACAAGAGAATCGTCGTTCATCGATCGCTTTTGCCGGAGCACAAAAACAGTTTCATCGCGAACGCCATCCTGCACCCCCCGTACCGGCGACAAGGGCTGATCCTGGCCGCGCCGGATACTGAACCCGTGCGTGAAGCGCTAAGAGCAATCACCGCGCAGGGTGAATCGGCGGTCGCCGTGGTGACCAACATCCAGAATGTTCCCGCCCTGAAATACGCCGGCATTGACAACTATCGCGCAGGGCGAACGGCTGGATATTTCATCGGACATCTTTCCAGCAGTACCGGTCGCGTCGTCATTCTGAGCAGCCGGACCGACTACCAGGGACACACTGACCGCACCGCGGGATGCCGTCAGGTACTGGAGAGATTCGCCCCGCGGCTCTATTGCGATTCCCGCACCATTGAAACCTACGACGATCCGGATCGCTGCTACCTCGCCGTCGCCAGCGCCTTGCGCAGCGGCGAACCGATTGTCGGCATCTACAACAGCGGCGCCGGTTCGCCCGGCATCGAAGCCGCGTTGCGTAAATACGAT
>JANNNT010000424.1:0-9482 GCA_031398685.1 Rhodocyclaceae bacterium
CGATGAGGCCGCACTCTTCGGCGACGGGTATGAATTGCCCCGGGACAATGAGTCCGATCTCCGGATCCAGCCAGCGCAAGAGCGCCTCGGCACCGGTTATCTCGCCGGAAACAAGATTGATCTGCGGTTGGTAATGCAGCATGAACTCGCCCTGCTTCAGGGCACGGCGCATGCTGCTTTCAATAAACAGACGGCGGACCGCCCGGGTGTTCATGTCGGCTCTGAAAAACTGGAAATTGTTGCGGCCCGTTGCCTTGGCGTGGTACATCGCCGTATCTGCGTTCCGCATCACGGCGTCCAGGTCGACGCCATCATCCGGATAGACGCTGATGCCGACGCTCAATGAAATGTTGAGTTCTTGTCCGCCGACGAGGTGCGACTCGACGAACGCGGCGAGCAACTTTTCCGCAATGTGTGCAGCGTCTTGCGGCTGCTCGATTTCGGCCAGCAGTATTACGAATTCGTCACCGCCATGGCGGCATACCGTATCCGTCGCGCGCACATTTGCCGACAGGCGTTGCGCCACCGACTGCAACAGCTGGTCGCCAATCACATGCCCCAGCGAGTCGTTGATATTCTTGAAATAATCGAGGTCGATGAAAAGCAGCGCGACCTGTTTGCTGTGTCGTTGAGCCAGCCCGATCGCCCGGGATAGCCGTTCGGTCAGCAGCATCCGGTTGGGCAGACCGGTGAGAAAGTCATGCTGGGCCAGATGAGACATTTTCAATTCCATGGCGCGTGATTCGCTGACATCGTGGAAAACGATCACCGCGCCGATGATCTGCCCGTCCCGGTTATGGATGGGTGCCGCTGAATCCTCGATCGGGGACTCGATACCGTCGCGGCGAACGAGCACGCAATCGGCGATCAGCCCAACATTGCGGTTCTCCTTGATGGCGTGAAGTGCCGGGTTCAAAGCGATCTGCTGGGTCGTTCCTTCGATGATTTTGAACACCACAGGAAGGGGCTGACCCAACGCCTCCGCACGCGACCAGCCCGTCATATCCTCGGCCCTCCGATTCATGTAGGTCAGGTTTCCCATGAGATCAGTGGTCAGAACGGCGTCACCGATGGAGTCGAGCGTGACTTCAGCGCGCTCTTTTTCCTCAAACAATGCTTCTTCCACCGCGCGCAATTTGAACTCTGCCGCCTTGCGCTCAGTGATGTCTTCAACCGTCTTTACACGACCGTACGCTCTCTTGCCATCAAGCATCGGGGCGCTGCTGACACGCGTCCACACGATGCTTTCGTCCTCTTGCAGAAAGCGATACTCGGTCTGGAACGACTCCTGGCCTTTCGCAGCAGCACGCCAGTCGTCAAGTACCCGCTCGCGATCCTCGTGATGAATCGCCCTGATCCAGTCGGTTCCCAATGACTGTTCAAAGGTCAACCCCGATATCGTCTGGTAGGCCGCGTTGGTATAGACACAACGCCCTTGCCCGTCCGAGACGAAGATGCCCAGCGGCGATGCATCGCTGATCGCGCGGAAACGCGCCTCACTGCTCTGTAAGGCACTCCGCGTATGGGTGCGTTCAAGCACATAACGCAGGGCACGCGGCAACCAGTGGGCGTCGATATGGCCCTTGGCAAGATAGTCATGCGCTCCGCGCAGCACGGCCTGGCGCGCAACTTCTTCATCGGTTGCTCCGCTGAGAACCAGGATCAGCGCATTCGGCGCGGCCTGGAGTATCTGTTCGTAGGCCTCGAGGCCTTGAACATCGGGCAGCGTAAGGTCAAGCAGAATGACCTCGACCTCCGCCCCGCCCAGCCGTTCGAGCGCAGCGGAGAGTTGCGTCACCCATTCAACACGAAACGTACCGCCTGCCGTATCCGCGAGAGATTCCTGGATCAAGCGGGCATCGGCGGGATCGTCCTCGATCAGAAGAACGGTGGTCGGGATGTCGATTATGACTTTGCTTTTCTCTGGCATGTGTCAGGAGAGCAAGTGCTCTTGGAGTTCAGTTGAAAACTTGGGGTCCTGGCCTCGAATCCACGCAATCAGCATCGAGGCATGCTCTTTTTCCTCCTCCCGATTGTGCACAAGAATTGCTCTGAGATCATTGTCGATGCAGGCATCGGCACGCTGGTTGTACCAATCAACGGCCTCCAGCTCTTCCATCAGAGAAACCAGGGCTCTGTGCATATCGCGTGTTTCAACAGACAGTTCATTTACGGGTTCGTGATAACCGATACTGGACATTTCTTTCTCCTGATGGTTGTGGGGTTCTGGCATCAAATCCATGCACACACGTCGTGCAGTGGTACGTGCATAGTTGTCGAACAATTAAAACTGAACGGCTTGCTTTTGTCCGGTTTACGAATCCGGCCCTCCATCGGCAATCTCAGGGCGAACGGATAAGAAACAATGACTTGGAATGGTTTTTAATAGATTAGGTTCCCGCTCGGGTGCCTTGACGCTGGCTGGCGTAGCGAGCCTCAGGCGCAACCTGACCCGGATCAAATCGACTGCGGAATTACCTTCTCACGGTTTTTCGCGAAGGGTGCTCAGCTGGGAAGCTCGTTTCACTCGCAGATTTCCTTCCCAATTGCACTCCATCGAAATACAACGGTAGCGGTGGATTGGCATGAAGAAACTGACGAACATATCGAGGAATCGGCGTGAAACGCGAAATACTGAATCGTTGCAGCGGGGGCAAGTGCATCCGGAAGTACGGAGCGCACCCGGCGAGAACGGCAGAAGGTAGGGTCTATTGCTCGTCATGGAGGGGATCTTTTCAAAAAATTTAGCTGCACCAGCGATCCCTGAAACTGTCCGTGCCGGATCGCCGGGTGCAGCCTGGTCGGTGGAAACGCTACGGACGATAGTCCTTGTTGCGCTCCTCAAAAAGCTTGATCTGCTCTTCGGCCTCGTCCTTCGTGATGCCGTAGCTCTCCTGAAGCTTGCCTGACAACTGATCGCGCTTGCCGGCGATGACATCGAGGTGATCGTCGGTGAGTTTGCCCCACTGTGTTTTCACTTTGCCCTTAAATTGTTTCCAGTTACCTTCAACAATGTCCCAGTTCATCTCAAACTCCTTTAGTTGCTAACCCCCGATGAGCGGAATTGCCCATCGAGCATCCTCATCCTCCGTCGTAGGCCTACTTGTGTGAGCGACGGAACAGCAGCAAGGCAGTGAGGATTCCGACCAGTGTGGCAATCCCGATAATCTTGACGGGGTTCTCACTGATATACACATGGGTCGCATCTGCGGCGTCATAGGCCTTTTTTGTGACCAGCATCCGCGCGTCGTCGATCCTTGATCTCACCTCGCCCAGCTTTGCTTCGAACTTGTTGCGCACCGAAGAGAATTCATCGGCAGTGGCATTGGACATTTCACTCAGCAAGTCATTGGCATCGCCGACAACACGTTTCAGATCCGCCAAAAGTGCGTCCTTGGAGCGTTGGACAGCCCCATTGCTTGCGGTCGGTTCGGTAGACATGATTCCTCCTGATACTAATGAAAGTCGGGGTGAACAGTCGGAATTGACGCCGTCTCTTCACCCTGGGCAAGAAACTTGTTTGTCGTGCTCAATCGAGCATTGACGTTCCTCTGTCTCGAATCCTGTGCCTTGTCCATCCCCACGTCTGTGCGCTAGCGTACCGAGGGACCTCGGGAAGAAACTTTTTGCCTAAAATTCCTGTCGCATCATTGTCAATGTGCGCTGTCGTACAGACGGATACCCTCATCTGGGTGATCCTTGAGTAAGGACAGGTCGATGACTTCCTGGATCTACGGCGGTTGCTGTCCAGTCCTGGAACGAACCATCAAAGGACTTACCGGCAAAACAGTCGGAAGACTGGCGCCGGTATCCTGGGATAAACCGCATTGGTGGGTTACGGCAACTTAATGTTAGGAGGCACAAAATGTCATTAGGAACAATACTGCTGATTGTTGTCGTTTTAATGCTGATTGGCGCAATTCCAAGCTGGCCCCACAGCCGCAGTTGGGGTTACGGCCCCAGTGGTGGTCTAGGGCTGGTGCTGGTCATCCTGCTCGTTCTGTTTTTGATGGGCAAGATATAGCGCATTTCCCGATCGCCCTTCTCATCAGGGCGGTCGGGACTGTGCGCGACGTCAAATACAGGTAACCGATCAAGTCGTACTGTTTGGGCATCCACAGTGGGAATGCCCCACGAGTTGATCAATGATGGAAGGAGTCAAAATGCTGCACTACGCTGTCGTTTTTTTTGTTATTGCACTGGTTGCTGGGCTCCTCGGTTTTACCGGCATAGCGGCCAGCGCCGTCGGGATCGCCAAATTCCTGTTCTTCATTTTTGTCGTCCTGTTTCTCGCCTCGCTGATCGTTGGACTGGTACGTCGCAAATAGTCTCGCTCGATCACTGGACAGACTGCCCATCACGCAGGAATCCGACCGAAGGGTGGACGGAGCTGCACTCGACCTCCACGCCTAATCGATGCACAGGGCTGAAAAACATCTCGTGCCAGGCAAAGAAAAGTGAATACCTGGCCTGATTTGCCAAAACATCACGTCCAGATCCATCACATAAAGGAATCATGATGAACACGTTCAATATCAAGATGATCACGCTTGCCTTCGGACTCGCGTTCAGTGCCGGTGCATTGGCGCAGAGCATGTCGAAGACCGACTATAAGGCCAGCAAGGACACGATTTCAGCGGAGTACAAGACGGGCAAGGCGGGTTGCGCTTCGTTGACCGCCAACGCGAAAGATATCTGCATGGCCGAGGCCAAAGGCAAGGAAAAAGTTGCCAGAGCCGAACTGGAAGCCAGCTACAAACCCACCCAGACGAGTCAGTACAAAGCTCTTGTCGCCAAATCAGCCGCCGAATACGCCGTGGCCAGGGAAAAATGCGACGACCTCGCCGGTGACTTCAAGAAGGTTTGCATTAAGGACGCGAAGGCCGCACAGACTACCGCCAATGCCGACGCCAAGGTACAGACGAAGAGGCGGGATCCCATCCTGACTAAAGATGGCTGAAACAGTAAGCCACACGTAGACACCTCGACGTGAAAACCGCGTCATTCCGGGTCGGGCTCGGAATGACGCGGTTTCATTTGGTTTAACCGTAACTGACGCTCAGCCGTCTCAATAACCACCTATTACCCTGAGCCGTGCCCGTAGCGCTTCGACTTCATCCATCAACTGGAGCGCCAGTGCCGCTCCAGCCAGATTGACGCCAAGATCACGTTGCAAGCGCAGCGCCACCGTGGCGCGACGCATGTGCGACCCACTGAAGCGCCAACGATGAGGCTCACGCCCGATGGGCGTAATCACGCCCTCCTCGACCAGTTCGACAATGCAATCTACGCGCACCGCGCAAGCACGGCTGACCTCGACCAGGGTCAGCTCAGTCAGTTCCTCAAGAATGATTCCGCTCAATTGCGGTAGCATCTTATCGCTGTCCATAATCACACTCCCAATCCCGTGCGCGGACTGAAGGATTTGAATTGCTCGGCCATGTAGAGATAGAAGGCATTGGCCGTTTCGTTGTCAGCCGGCGGCAGGACGATTTGCAGAGACGCATAAAAATCTCCGGGGGTGCTGCCGGGAATACCGCGGCCTTTCAGCCGCAACTTGTTTCCCGCTACAGAACCTGCCGGAATTTTCAACTCGACCATCCCATTCGGGGTGGGTACTTTCACGGTGGCACCCAAGGCGGCTTCCCAGGGCGCGACGGGCAGGTCAACATAGACATCGCGTTGTTCAACACGATAATGCGCATGCGGGTTGAATCCGATTTCCAGATACAGATCGCCAGGCTTGCCCTGACCTACGCCCGGCGTACCTTGTCCGGCCAAGCGGATATGCTGCCCGGCGCGAATGCCGCGCGGGATCGTCACATTGAGTTTGTGCGAGCGCATGGCTACACGCCCTGCGGAATCCACTTCGGGCCGCTGCAATGTAATGGTGCGCGTGGCTCCGGTATAGGCGTCTTCCAGATCGATCAACACCTTGGCATGATGGTCTTCACCGCGAGCATGGAATGCTGCCCCACCCTGCCTCCCGGTATCGAAACCACGACCGTAAAGTGATTCAAAAAAGTCGCTGAAATCTCTGGCATTGGTACCGGAATGAGCACCGTCTGAGCCATTGCCGGAAAACTCGAATCCTGTGTTCCAGCCCGGTGGCGGACGGAAATCCTGACCCGCCTTCCAGTTGTTGCCCAACTGATCGTAGGCGGCGCGTTTCTCCAGGTCCTTCAGAACGGCATACGCTTCGCCGAGTTCCTTGAAGCGAATCTCGGCATCGGGTGCCTTGCTGACATCGGGATGATACTTACGCGCCAGTTGGTGATAAACGCGCTTGATTTCCTCCTGTGTCGCATCGCGCGCCACTCCCATGATCTTGTAGTAGTCCTTGAATTCCATACAGATCCTCGGCTGTGATGACCGTGTCTATTTTACGCTCGCTGCCGAATGGTCTGACTCTGCATCGGGGAGTTGAGCACCGCCCGAGTCGATGCTCTCTGGGTTTTCTCTTTGCTTGCAATCGCCTGCCGGAGGCATAAGCGGCACCCACAGCCGGCAACCAGGGGCCTCCATTGCGCCGCGCATTACGATCCTGCGCTTTGGGACGTCGTCTTCAATCATTCACTTTCCATCCTTCCTGCAACCTTAAAAAAGCAGTTAACCACGGCGAACACAGCGAACATGCCGCGAAGCAAATCCTTCATCTGGACGGCGAAAAAAACAATGAGTTATATCGGTTTGACAAGTCACCCGATGGGTGAAGTGGAAAAACTCATAAAACCGAGGTCTTTCACCGTGCCCGCCGTGTCGCCGTGGTTTGAACTGAGGTTTCTAGGTTCAAGTGATCGATCTTCAAGCGGCCTGTTTTGTGATGTCCTGGCTGTTTTTGAAAAGATGCACCAAAGCATCCAGAAGCTTCTCAATTGACTTCCGGGTCGGCTCATCGGTCAGCTTGCCGTCCTCATCAAAGCGCTGTGTGGCATTGCCGATCAAGACTTCCGGTTGGTTGACTACGGGCATGTTCAACGCAGCAAGGATTTGCCGCAGATGGAATTGAGCCCGGGCCGTTCCACCACTGCCTATGGAAGCTCCCATTATTGCGGTCGGCTTGCCGAGCCAGACACTTTCGCCATACGGTCTCGACACCCAGTCGATGGCGTTCTTGAGCCCACCGGGAATCGAATAGTTGTACTCGGGCGTCGCGAACAGGATGGCGTCGGCCGCCTGAACCCGGCGCTTGATCTCAAGCACCGACGCCGGCGGTGATTTTTCATTGTCCTGACTGAACACCGGAATACCATGGAGATCAATCAGCTCAAGCTCCGCGCCGTACGGCACCATTTCCTGCGCCGCCTTGAGCGCGAAAAGGTTGTAGGAGTCTTTGCGCAAACTCCCCACGATGCCCAGAATTTTAATGTTGCTCATTTCACCACTCCTTCGGTTAGTTGCACAAAGCATGACAGATGCTGATTCTCTGTACCGTGCGCCAGCGCACATAGGTAAGCGGGTAGCCGCCGCGTGCACCTCGGCGCGTTGTTGAAACGGTGAGCGCCTCTCGCGAAACAGACGTCCGCGTGGGCTAGCGCACAGACGGAAGCCCTCGTTGGAGTAACCTTGACCGTGTGCATTACGATCTGGAAAAGCTGTCATGAGTGAATTGTTGTCCATCCTGTTTGCTGCTGTTTTTGCCTCATCAATAGGTCTCAATGGCGCCGCTGAACGAAACGCCAAAGCCGCGATCACGGCTGAGCAACATGGGGTAATGGAAAAGAAGTTGAGCGCCAGGCTTGACTTCAAGCAGGCTGAGAATAGAGCCAATGCAGACTACAAAGCCTCAATTTCGGTGTGCAGGAAGAGACCTGCTGCCGAAAAGAAAGCCTGCCTGGAGGGGGCCAAGGCCATCAATGGGAAAGCGATTGTTGCCGCGAAAGAAAAAATGGACAAGGCTGTAGCGGAAGCCAGAATGTTTTAGTTGCCGATCATCAGGTGGTCGATACCTACCGTGATGGTTTTACCCGACAGTGGTGGCGATCTCCCGCAGCGGCGTGCCGGTTTGCAGCAAGGAGGTGAATTCATCGGCTGACACCGGGTGACTGAACAAATAGCCTTGTCCCTCGGCGCACTGCTGGGACTTAAGGAAGGCAAGTTGTTGCGGGGACTCGATGCCCTCGGCCACGACCCTCAACTTGAGGCTCTTGCCCATGGCGATGATGGCACTGACGATGGCCGCCTCCTCGGTTTCGCCGTCAATGTCCTGCACGAACGACTGGTCGATCTTGAGCGTATCAATCGGGAATCGCCGCAGATAGCTCAGACTGGAATAGCCCGTGCCAAAGTCGTCGATGGCCAGCTGCACACCAAGCTCCTTGAGATCACGCAAGACTTCCGTCGTCCTTTCCGTGTCCTGCATCAGCCCGCTTTCGGTCAGTTCGATTTCGAGGTACTGCGGATCGAGGCCGGTGTCGTTGAGAATGTCGCGAACTCCGGCGATAAAATCCTTGCTTTGAAATTCGGCTGCCGAGACGTTGACCGAGATCTGCTCCATATCGAGACCGTCTTGCAACCACGTCTGGGCCTGACGGCAGGCTTCGCGCAATACCCACTTGCCGATCGGCAGAATCAGGCCGCAGTCCTCGGCGACGCCCACGAACTGGGTCGGACAAACGAGCGAATGATCCGCGTGACGCATGCGGATCAGGGCTTCGGCACCGGTAATGGCGCCGGTCTTGAGATTTACCTTCGGTTGGTAAAGCAACACAAACGTGCATTGCTCGAGCGCCTGGTGCAGCGCTTGCTGGACGGATTGTCGCGCGACCGCATGCTCGTTCATCTGCGGAGCGAACACCTGGTAGGTGTTGCGCCCGTTCTTTTTGGCGTGATACATCGCGATGTCGGCGTTCTTGAGCAACGTTTCGACGTCCTTGCCATCGTCAGGGTAGAGGCTGATGCCGATGCTCACGGTGACGTGGAGCCGATGGTCACCGATGACATGGGGCTCAGTCATGGCTTCAATCAACTTTTCAGCGGCGAGCGCCGCATCGTGCGCCGCCTCGACTTCGGCCAGCAACACCACGAATTCGTCGCCCCCCTGGCGGCATACCGTATCCGAGAGCCGGACGCAGGCTTGCAGGCGCCTGGCCGCCGATTGCAGCAACTGGTCGCCGACCGCATGCCCGAGCGAATCGTTGATGTGCTTGAAGTGGTCGAGGTCCATATACAACAGTGCAACGCGCTTGCCATGCCGTCGTGCGAGGGCGATCGACTGCCCCAGCCGCGCCGTGAGCAGAGAACGATTCGGCAAGCCGGTGAGAAAATCGTGTTCGGCCATATACGACATCCGCGCGGCGGACCCCTCGGCAGCCTCGGTCATCGTCTGGGCACGAACCGTGGCGACGACGAGGAGTTCGTTGGCCTCGCGCAACTGCCCCTCGGTGATCGCCCCGAGTTCGGCCTTGGCCCGTGCGGCTTGTTCGCCCAGACGATGACCGAGGCTGCCGAGGGGTCCGCCGCGCGGATGTCGTATATGGCCG
>JANNNT010000450.1:0-11495 GCA_031398685.1 Rhodocyclaceae bacterium
GAACACCGCTGCACAGCAAGTATCGGCGTGGTGATGTTCATCAACCATGAAGCATCGCTGGACGACATTCTCAAGTGGGCGGATCAGGCGATGTACCAGGCCAAGGATGACGGCCGCGACTCGATCCGGTTCTACGCCTGAACTCGTGGGAAATCAGGGCTTGAGCAGTTCGATCAGTTCACTCTGTGCGCAGCGTGGCTTGTTGCGCGAGCCACGGCGCGGGTGGTAACTGCCGTTGGAGTCCATATCCCACGCTTGCAGGTTGTCCGTCAGATAGACTTGCAGGCCTTCAACAATGACCCGGCGTTTGAGTTTCTTGTCGAGGATCGGGAAGGCAAGCTCGATGCGGCGGAAAAAATTGCGCTCCATCCAGTCGGCACTTGAGAGATAAACATTCTCCTCCCCTCCGGCGTAAAAATAGAACACGCGATGGTGTTCAAGCAGGCGACCGATGATCGAGCGCACGCGAATGTTCTCGGACAAACCCTTGATACCGGGTCGAAGCGCACAAACACCACGCACAATCAGGTCGATCTTGACGCCGGCTTGCGACGCTTCATAAAGCGCGATGATGATTTCCGGCTCAAGCAGTGAATTCATCTTGGCGATGATGCGCGAGCGCTTGCCGGCACGGGCGGCGCTGGCCTCTTCATGAACTGCGGCAAGTATGTTCTGCTGCAGCGCGAAGGGGGCCTGCCAGAGGTGCTTCAACGATTGGGCGCGACCGAGTCCGGTGAGCTGCTTGAATACTTCATTGACGTCGGAACAAATCTCCTCATTGCTGGTGAGCAGCCCGAAATCGGAGTAAAGACGGGCGGTCTTCGGATGATAGTTGCCGGTACCCAGATGCACGTAGCGACGTAGCAGACTGCCGGACTTTCCGTCTTCACGACGAATGATCATCAGCATCTTGGCGTGGGTCTTGTAACCAACGACGCCATAGACGACGTGTGCTCCGACCTCTTCCAGCTTGGTTGCCCAGCCAATGTTGGCCTCTTCGTCAAAACGTGCCATCAGTTCGACGACGACTGTCACTTCCTTGCCATTCTGCGCTGCGCGCAGCAGCGATTGCATCAGAACGGAATCGGTGCCGGTGCGGTAAACCGTCATCTTGATCGCCACGACGTGAGCGTCGGTTGTTGCCTGGTCGATCATTGAGATGACAGGGCTGAAGCTTTGGTAGGGGTGGTGAAGCAAAATATCGCCGGCGCGAATGTCGTCGAAGAGGCTATTCCCTTTGTGCAGCGCCTTGGGAAAACCAGGTCTGAACGGAACGAACTTGAGGTCATCCCGGGCGACCCAATCGGGTACCTGCATCAGACGTACCAAATTGACCGGGCCGGCGACGCGATAGAGGTCAGTGTCGCTGAGATTGAATTGAGAGAGCAAAAACTCGGTCATGACCTCCGAGCAGTTGTCGGCCACCTCCAGCCGTACACCATCACCAAAGTGGCGTTGTGGCAGTTCGCCCTGAATCTTGGCGCGCAGGTTTTTTACCTCTTCTTCATCGACGAAGAGGTCGCTATTGCGTGTTACGCGGAACTGGTAACAGCCGAGAACGTTCATGCCGGAGAACAGCTCACCGACAAAAGCGTGCAGGACAGAGGAGAAAAACACAAAACCGTACTCGCAATCGCAGAGCTCTTGCGGCAGGCGAATGACGCGCGGCAAGACGCGCGGTGCCTGAACGATGGCCGCGCCCGAGCTGCGCCCGAAAGCGTCCTTGCCTTCGAGTTCGACAGCGAAATTAAGGCTCTTGTTGAGTACGCGCGGAAAGGGGTGCGACGGGTCAAGACCGATCGGGGTCAGTATCGGCATCACTTCACGGAAAAAGTAGTCTCTGATCCACGCCAGCTGCGCTTCTGTCCAGTGGCTACGGCGAATGAACTGGATTCCTTCGGCGGCAAGCTTTGGCAGAATCTCGTCGTTGAGCAGCGCATATTGCTCTTCAACCAGTGCGTGCGCTTCTTGACTGATCAGACGGTCGGCCGCGCGCGCGGTCAGCCCGTCGGCAGTGACCGCCACTGAGTTCAGTTTGACCTGCTCCTTGACACCGGCGACGCGGATTTCGAAGAACTCGTCGAGATTGCTGCTGACGATGCAAAGAAAGCGCAAGCACTCAAGCAGTGGTGTGCGCGGGTTTTTGGCCTGCGATAGCACCCGCTTGTTAAACGCCAGAATGCCCAGCTCGCGGTTAAGGAAGTTTTCGGTTGGAAATTGTGCGGCGTTGGAAAGCACGGTATCAATACGTAGCGTCATGGCGGCATTGGATCAGGAATGGATGCGAGATGCAAGCGCGTGATTCTGTTACAAAATTGTTACAGCATTATGTCATTGAGGCGGTGAGACGCCAGCAGTTATGAGCAAGGAATTCTCCGCTTAGCCTCTGCTTACTATCGGAAAATCGCGGCTGGGTAGGCAGTGTTAGAATGATCTTCGAAAAAACCTCGATGACAGAGAACACAGGCTATGGGTTACGAGCAGATCGCAGCGGTTGATCTTGGTTCAAACAGTTTTCGTTTGCAGGTCGGGCGTGTCGTCGATGATCAGATCTATCCCCTCGACACGCTGAAAGAATCGGTTCGCCTGGCTTCCGGACTGAACAGTGAAAAATTCCTCGACGAGCTCGCCCAGCGCCGTGCACTTGAGACACTGCGCCGGTTTGGCGAGCGTTTGCGGGGTTTTCAGCCCGATGCCGTGCGTGCCGTGGCGACCAACACCCTGCGCGTGGCCAAGAATGCCAGAACCTTTATCCCGCAGGCCGAGGCGGCGCTCGGTTTTCCGATAGAAGTCATCGGGGGCCGCGAGGAAGCACGCCTGATCTATATCGGGGCTGCACACGCTCTTCCGCCGGCCAGACACAAGCGACTGGTCATCGATATCGGCGGTGGCTCGACCGAATTCATCATCGGGAAAAAGCACGATCCCCTGGTCCTGGAGTCGCTGTTCATGGGGTGCGTCAGCTATACGCTGCGCTTCTTTCCGGATGGCAAGGTGGACAAGAGGCACTTCGCCGAGGCTGAAATATCAGCGGCACGCGAAATCCAGACGATTGCTCAGGATTTTCGACGTACCGGCTGGACTGAAGTGGTTGCGTCCTCAGGAACGGCGCGCGCCACTGCCGATCTGCTCGAATGCAACGGACTCAATCCCGATGGGCTCAGTGGCATTACCGGCGAAGGTTTGGCCAAATTGCGCGCCTTGATCATTCGCGCCGGTTCGGCGGCGGATCTGAAACTTTCAGGATTACCCACCGAGCGCCTTCCGGTTTTTGCTGGCGGTATCGCGATCATGTCGGCGATTTTCTCCGAGCTCGGCATCGAGCACATGACCTATTCCGAAGGCGCTTTGCGCCTCGGGGTGCTCTACGATCTGCTGGGCCGTTTTCATCATCACGACATGCGCGATGCGACGGTACAGCAGTTCATGCGACGCTATCAGGTGGATGTCCGTCAGTCCGCACGTGTCGAACGAACGGCGCTCGAATTGCTCGGGCAGTTGATTCGCGTCGATTTGCCGGAGCACGAAAGTGATGTCCGTTTTCTGCGCTGGGCTGTCGCGCTGCATGAAATCGGGATATCGATTGCGCATGGCGGATTTCACAAGCACGGAGCGTACATCGTGAGCTTTGCCGACATGCCCGGCTTCTCGAAGAAGGATCAGGAGCGCTTGGCGCTGCTGGTGCTCGGGCAACGCGGAAAACTTGAAAAGCTTCCTTTGGCGTCGGTCTCCGATTCGATCTGGCGGCTCGTTTTCTGCCTTCGTCTGGCGGCGCTGTTGCATCGCTCGCGTGACGATCAGCCCGTGCCGGTTTTCTTGGTCAAACCCTCGGGTACGGGGTTTCAGTTTGAACTTCCTGGCGACTGGTTGCTCGCCAACCCGCTCAGCGCGGCGGCTCTGACCGATGAAGCCCTGGCCTGGCAACGCATTGGTACGGCGCTACGGATCAAGCGCCGTACCACGCATCCTGTGCCGGCGTAGAGCAATGGCTGACGCGGCGATCGAAACCGGTGAGCGCGACGGGCAGCTGCATGTGATGCTTTCCGGCGACTGGACGCTGGTCAAGCTGCCGACACCAATTTCCAGTCTTGAAGCTCGCTTGCAGGCGTTGACGGCGAGTGATGCGATCTGGGATCTGCACGCCATTTCGCGTATCGACAGTGTCGGCGCCATTCTGCTCTGGCGGGCGTGGGGGCGGCGCTGGCCGGCTGCACTCAAGGCTTCTTCACCGCACCGCTCAGCCCTTGAGCGCGCTGCAAACATCCAGCATGATCGTCGATCCTCGCCTCGGGTGTTGCATTTTGCCTGGGTGTTTGCTTTGGGGCGGCTTATTCTGGCTGCCGGCAAAAATATGCGGGACATCGTGGCCCTGATCGGACAATTGCTGCTCGATGTGGGCCATCTGTTTTCGCACCCGAGCGAGTTCCCGTGGCGCGAGTTTTCGGCCAATCTCTACAAGAGCGGTGCCCAGGCCTTGCCGGTGACGGCGCTGGTCGGGTTTCTGATCGGTGTTGTGCTTTCCTTCTTGTCTTCGTTGCAGCTTAAAACCTTCGGCGCCGATATCTACATCGTCAATTTACTCGGCATCAGCATTATTCGTGAGTTGGGGCCGGTGATTGTCGCGGTGCTGGTGGCTGGCCGTTCAGGTTCGGCCATGACCGCGCAGATTGGCGTCATGCGGGTGACCGAAGAGCTCGATGCACTGGCGACGATGGGCGTCTCGCGCAGTCTGCGCCTGGTTTTGCCCAAGGTCTTGGCGCTATCGATGGCCATGCCGCTGCTGGTCGTCTGGTGCGCGGCAGCGGGTATTATCGGCGGTATGGTGTCGGCGAATCTGGAGATGGGGCTGTCCTATGGCTATTTCATCGAGGCGCTGCCCAAGGTGGTGCCGGTGGCCAACGTCTGGATCGGAATCGGCAAGGGCTTTTTCTTTGGCATGCTGATCGCACTGATCGCCTGCCATTTCGGGCTGAAGGTACGGCCCAATACGGAAAGCCTGTCATCCAAAACAACGACGGCGGTGGTGACGGCGATTACCGTGGTGATTATTGTCGACGCCATCTTTGCGTTACTGACCCGCGGCGTCGGCATGCCAGGGGGCGCGTGAGCATCATGAGTGCGGGGCCAGGTATCGCGGAGAGTGTTCCGGCCATCCAGATACGGGGACTGAGTACGCGCTTTGCTGATGTCGTGATTCATCACGATATTGATCTTGACGTTGAGACGGGGCAGATTCTCGGGCTGGTTGGTGGTTCCGGTAGCGGCAAGACGACACTGTTGCGCGCAATCGTCGGTCTGCTTGTGCCGAGCCGGGGGTCGGTCAAACTTTTCGGACAATCGGTGTTTGATGCCGACCCGCTGATTCGCCGTAGCCTGCGTCGCCGTTTCGGCATGCTTTTCCAGCAGGGTGCGCTGTTTTCCGCATTGTCCGTTTACGACAATATTGCCTTCCCCTTGCGCGAGTTGCATGTGCTCGACGAGGAAATGATCCGCGATCTGGTTTACCTGAAACTCGGCATGGTCGAACTTGAACCGCGTCACGCACAGTTGATGCCTGCAGAACTGTCGGGGGGAATGATCAAGCGTGCGGCTTTGGCTCGTGCGTTGTCGCTTGAGCCGGAACTGCTGGTGCTTGATGAACCGACCGCCGGTCTTGATCCGGATCTCGCCGATAACTTTGTCAAATTGATCAGGATGTTACAAAAAGAACTGGGGTTCACCGTCGTGATGGTGACCCATGATCTCGATACACTAGCGGGTCTGGCGACCCGGGTGGCGGTGCTGGCCGAGCAGCGTATCATTGCCTGTGGTACTCCCGCTGAAGTGCTCGCGGTCGATCACCCGTTCATCCGTAATTTCTTCTGTTCCGAGCACGCCGGGGCCGTCATGCAAAGGAAGGTTGTTTAGTCATGGAAAATCGCTCGCACGCCCTGATTGCCGGACTGTTTGCGCTGCTCCTGGGGCTTTCTGCCGTTGCGTCGTTGTGGTGGTTCGGAGGCCAGCAGGAAGCGGCCAATGACTATCTGGTGCTCACCAAAAAAACCATCAGCGGGCTCAGCATGCAGGCGCAGGTTCGCTATCGCGGCGTTCGTGTCGGCAAGGTGGAATCCGTCGAGCTTGACCCGAATGACGTGAGCAATACGCTGATTCGCATCAGTATCAGAAAGACTATTCCGGTAACGCAAGGCACCACGGCCAAGCTCGGCTTCCAGGGCGTGACGGGTATTGCGCACGTGCTGCTTGAAGATGACGGCAAGAATGCGGCGCCTCTGGTTGCCGGTAGCGGCGACCTGCCCATAATTCCCATGCAGGATTCGCTGATCCAGGAGTTTACGGACGTTGGGAAAGAAACCCTGCGCAATGCCCACGATTTTCTGGTCAGCGCCAATCAGGTCTTGAGCCCTGAAAATCGCCAGAACATTTCCAGAATGCTGGCCAATCTCGAAGCGACGACGGGCAATGCCAAGGAGGCAACGGCTCAACTGCGTCTGGTGCTGACGCCCGAGAATATTCGTTTGCTGAAATCCACGCTGACCCGCGCCGAGCAGACCGTCGGACAGGCGACCCCGTTTTTCGCCGAGGCGCGCGGTCTGGTGGCGCGTTTGCAGTCGGTCAGCGAAAAGCTGGAGACAACGCTTGGTGATTCATCGACCGGTGGCGCCGGCGCACTGGTTCCCCGTCTCAACGAGTTGAGTGCCGAGCTTTCGTCCAATTCGCATCAGCTTAATCGTGTGCTGAAGATGCTCGAAGACTCGCCGCAGAGCCTTATTTTCGGTCACCAGAAGGCAGTTCCGGGACCGGGGGAAACTGGTTTCACTGTTCCAGAACGCAGCAGAGGGCAACCATGAACCGCTTTTTCGTACTTCTTGCCGCAACACTGCTGAGCGCGTGTTCCGTCGGCGCGAGAAACACCCCGCAAACTGTCGTTTACGATTTCGGGCTGCCGGCGGCGCGACAGGTGGCGGACGGCACATGGTCGAGACTGGCGCTTGAAGTCAGATCACCGGCCTGGTTTGAATCGCTCAACATCGACTATCGGCTGGCCTACGACGATCCGCTCAAGCAGCGCGAATACGCCGGGAGTCGCTGGGCCGGCGCTCCTGGTGTCTTGCTGGCGCAGCGTTTGCGGCAGCAACTCGGCGCGGTGAATGCAACCGGGAATACGGCAACGGACTGCCTGCTGCGCGTCGACTTGCATGAGTTCTCGCAGATCTTCGATACGCCGCAAAAAAGCCGCGCGCTGCTGCAAGGTAATATCACCCTGATTGATGCCCGCCGGCAACTGGTTGCCGAACGCCCCTTCATCGTCGAAAAACCGGCCACCACGGCGGACGCAAACGGCGGGGTCAATGCGCTGGTGGCGGCGAGTTCGGACCTCGGTCAACAGCTGACGGACTGGCTTGGCCAACTCGAAAAGAACGGCAATCTCAAAAACTGTCGGGCACTGCCGACCAGCGTTGCCAAATTTTGATACCCCTGGGCGCTGATAAAAAAACGGTGTTCCCCACGCTACATTTGTTCAGGAGTTACGTATGCCCGCTGTTAGAAAAAACTCAGCCCGGAAAATCGCGGTCGCTGCCGCGTCGAGCGAAGCGGCATCGGTCAGAACGCTTGTCCCGGATACGCCGGAGGCCAAGAAAACCGGCGGCAACAGGCGCAAGCGACTGTCCAAGGCCTTTTCACGGCCGCTCGACAAGAAGCTCAGGCAGGAACAGGTGGTACGCGACCGTTTTACCTTGCCCGAGGTCGAATACGCCCGACTGGTCGAGTTGAAGAAGAATTTGTCGGATCAGGGCGTGGACGTCAAGAAAAGCCAACTGGTTCGCGCCGGCCTGTTGCTGCTCTCTGAACTGGCAGACGATGCGCTGAAGGGCCTGCTTGAGAAAGTCCCGAGCGTCGACTAGACCGCTCCGCGCGGTCCTTTTGCCGCCTTGTACTGCTTGAAGATGGCGCGTGCATCCTCTTCGGCGCGTTCCTGGGTGCAGATCGACGGATCGTCGTCGTGGCCGCTGAAATAGTCATCAGCCTGAGCGCGCATGACGATCTCGACCGCTGTCTCGTCGCTCAGGGTGTAGATCTCGGTGAGCAGAGTGCTCACTTCGTCGAGGTGTTCTTCGTAAGTCATTTTCAGTTTCCTTGTGCGTGCTGGCGATGCACCTTGTCGAACGCATTCAGCAGTCGATGGTGCATTTCAAAGCCAGTCAATTCCATGCCCGGTGCCGGAACACCGAAAAAGCGTTGTTCCCGGGTCAGCAGCGCTTCGGCCTTGATCAAGGTGTTTGTTCCGTAGAGGTTTTCAAGCGACTTGCGGTAAGGCTCGTATTCACCCGAATCACAGAGCTTGAGCAGACTTTCGATGCAGCGGTAAATGCGGCGGCGGTCGGCGTTGATTTGCGCGAAGTGGTGTATCCAGTCGCAACCTTCACGCGTCGCGTCTTCGTTGGCGGTCGCCAGTGCCAGCAGGGTTTTCAGCTCACCAATACGCAGGTCCTCCCAGAATGATCCGGCATCGGGTGCCAGACCGATCAGGGCGGCGACCGGGCGCTGGTCGGCCAGGCTTGATTCGTTCAGCATATCGAGCAGAGCCGCGCACTCGTCGTCGTCGAGATCCGGCAGGTAGAGGATGGCTTCACGAATGTCGTTGCCGAGGCTGTTGTTTTCGTACTCCAGATCGTCAATCGGGTAGATTTCGGACATGCCGGGAACGATGATCCGACAGGCGTAAACGCCCAGATGCGTGTAGTCGGCGACGTAGATGTCGTGCCCTTCGGCATGAATCCTATCGACCAGCCAGTGGTAATCTTCGGCGGTCGTGGTGCTGAAGTTCCAGTCGCAGAAATCAAAATCCGGGGTGTCGCCAAGGAAATTCCAGCTGATGACACCGCTTGAATCGACGAAGTGGATCTCGATGTTCGGGGAACTGGCCACTTCGTCCAGATCAAAACCCGGCTCCGGGAAACCGCCCAGTGCGTCGAGCGCGCGCCCTTGCAGCAGTTCGGTGAGGGCGCGTTCCAGCGCAATTTCAAAGCGCGGATGGGCGCCAAAGCTGGAGAAGCAGCCTTGATCGTCAGGGTTGAGCAGTGTCACGTTCATCACCGGATACTGGCCGCCAAGCGAAGCGTCCTTGACCAGAATGCCGAAACCGGCCGCCCGGAGCGCCTTGATATCCGCTTCGATGCGCGGATAACGGGCGATGACCTCGTCCGGGACGTCGGGCAGGCAAATTCCTTCGCTGATGATGCGGAATTTGATGTGCCGCTCGACGATTTCTGAGAGGGCCTGTGTTCGCGACTCGGCCTGCGTGTTGCCCGCCGACATGCCGTTGCTGACATACAGGTTGCCGATGATGTTGACCGGGAACCAGACGATCCTTTCGTCGTTCAGGCGGATTAAGGGCAGGGCGCAGATGCCGCGTTCGACATTGCCGCTGTTGTGTTCAACCAACATATCTGCGGTGACGTTGTTTGCCGGGTTGTAGAACGCCTGCAACTCCGGAGTCAGCAGTTCTTGCGGCCATTCGCCATCGGCATCGGGCTGGAACCACTGTTCCTGCGGGTAGTGCGTGAAGCGGTGAGAGGCGAATTTTTCGCCCAGGTAATAGTGTGTCCAGAAATAGTTGCAGGAAAGACGCTCGAAGAACTCGCCGAGCGCGCTGGCCAGCGCGGCGAGCTTTGATGAACCCTTGCCGTTGGTAAACAGCAGCGGACAATCACCGTCGCTGATGTGCACGGACCAGATGCCGTCAATCGGGTTGAGCCAGGAGCGCTCTTCGACATGGAAACCGATACGCGCCAGTTTTTCCTGCATGCGGTTGATTGACGATTCGAGGGAGGTATCTTTGCCGGCGATAAAATGTTCTGTGGGCATGGCTGAATCCGGTAAATTTCGCTGAACGGGCTTGAAAAACAGGAGACGGATCGTCTATAGCAGTATAGAGAAGTCGTGGCAAGTGGTGAGCGCTGTGCTTCTGTGATTCAATGATTGGGCAGTACCTATTTTTCTGGAGTTTACATCCCATGTTTTTCGGTTTCTTCAGAGAATTGAAGGCTCAGCTCGTTACCTTGGGGCAGGTTATCAGAACCCGCGAGTTCTGGATCTATTTTGTCCTTATCGCCGTATTGCTGCTGATTGCCGTTGCCGGAATTCGACTTGCGACAGGATTTGATCCCCAGACGCGAGGCCAACTCGGGATGGATTTCTCGTGCAAGACCGGTGAGGGACAACTGGCGACCATTATCATCGGCTCCTTCGTGTTTGCCATTGCCTGCCTTTTTACGTTGGGTGAAGTCATCAACTGGGTTGAAGAAACCCGCATGGCGCGCGCTCCAGGGCGGCAACATTACAAGATCGGCTATTGGCGTCCGATCCTGCATGTGGCGGGTACCATCATCCTTGGTGTAAGTGGTTACGTATTGATGCTGACCTGGTGTACCTGAGGGCGTCGGGCTGCATTCCGGCATTTGCGACGCCACGCACGGGCTGGATTGATACTGAAGTCATTGAGCTGAGCCGGCGACGGGCAGGAGGATTGAGGCCAAGCCGCGGAAAATGGCTTTTCGCCCACGTTTACCGAAGTCGTTATTTTTTCTTCAGCTTTTGATCGTGCGGCGAACACATTCCAGATAGTGCTCGCCGTCCATCGCTCCGCCCTCGCGCTGGGCGCGCCAGAGCATTTCGCCCAGACACTCCAGGATCACATGTTCGGCCTCGTGCACATCAAGCCGGCTGCGCAGGGCGTGGTAGGCGGCGCGAATCCCTGGCGGCTGATCGATGCTGATCTGATCGGCGATAGCCAGATGCAGTGAGAGATGGAGAAAGGGATTCATCTGCCCGCCCTCGGGCGTGAATTCCTGCTCCACGGCGGCGTCCGGATTCTCCAGCAGGGCGTGGTATTCCGGGTGCTGTTCGATGAGGTCGGCCGCTGTGCTCTCGGCGCCTTCAAGGATCAGGCGTTCGCGGTGTTTGCGCCAGGATTCGCAGAAAAACCGGCGAACCTGTTCACGGGACGGGTTGAACATCAATCAGGTTTCCAGTGCGCCGATCAGGCTCTTGATGTCGGCCACGCCGTTGCTCACCAGCCACGACTCCATCTCCTCGACAATCGTCTGCGCTGCGCCAGGGTTGATGAAGCTGGCGGTGCCGACCTGGATTGCCGTGGCCCCCGCCAGGATGAACTCCAGCGCATCGGTGGCGTTCATGATGCCGCCGATGCCGATGATTGGAATCTTGACGGCTTTGGCGACCTGCCAGACCATGCGCAGGGCGATGGGCTTGATCGCCGGGCCGGAAAAGCCGCCGGTGATATTGGCCAGCACCGGGCGACGTTTCTTCAGGTCGATCGCCATGCCGATCAGGGTGTTGATCAGCGACAACGAATCCGCTCCGGCATCCTCGCAGGCACGAGCCATGGTTACCACATCGGTGACGTTGGGCGAGAGCTTCACGATCAATGGCTTTTTGGTTGCCGCGCGGCAGGCGGCAACGACACTCGCCGC
>JANNNT010000469.1:0-9043 GCA_031398685.1 Rhodocyclaceae bacterium
CCGCCGGCCGCGCGGATGATGGGCAAGGCAAACCATTCGCCGACCACGGCAAGATGCCCGCGTTGATAAACAGGCAATGCCCAAGCCTCCAGCGCAGCCAGGTTGGCGGAGATAAGTGCCGGGTCACCGTGGGTGCCGGACAAGTAAGGACCGGCGATGAGAATAAGGAGAGGACGATCTGTTTTCATGTTTTTCCACGTGGTGTCATGCAATATCGTGCAGATTAGTGCGTAAAGCAGACTATTGCAATAGTTTCGTGCAATTTCGTTTATTATCGCATCCCTGCTCCACTCATTCCTTTGGCCGATGCTTACTTCTCAACGCAAAAAACTCATCCTGACCCGCCTTGCACGCGACGGACAAATCATCGCGAAAGCACTGAGTAAGGAACTCGGCACGTCGGAGGACACGATCCGGCGTGATCTGCGAGAACTGGCGCAGGAAGGCAAGTTGCAGCGCGTGCATGGCGGCGCGCTCCCGGCCTCTCCCGCTGTTGAAACCCTCGCCGCACGGCGAGGCGTGTCGTTCGACGATAAAACGGCGCTCGGCCGTGCTGGTGCCGCACTCATTCAGCCGGGTCAGGTGGTGATTCTCGACGGCGGCACCACGACCACCCAGCTCGCTCGGTGCTTGCCGCTTGATCTGCGGGCTACGGTCGTAACGCACAGCCCGACTATCGCCGTGGAGTTGGCCGAGCATCCTCATGTCGAGGTAATTCTTCTGGGCGGCAGGTTGTTCAAACACTCGATGGTCACGGTCGGCGCCTCGACCATCAAGGCCGCCGGCCAGATTCACGCCGACCTCTACTTCATGGGTGTTACCGGCGTGCATTCCAAAGCGGGACTGAGTACCGGCGATTTTGAAGAAGCCAGTGTCAAGCGCGCACTGCACGAATGCGCCGCTGAAACCGTGGTCATGGCTTCGTCCGAAAAACTGGGGGCGGCCTCACCCTATGTCATCTGCGGCGCAGACGAGATCGCCGTGTTGCTCGTGCCAAAAGCCACACCAACGGAGGCGTTCAAGGATTTTGTGGCGCTAGGCGTCAGCGTAATCCGCGCAAAATGAAATTTTCGCTCGTCCCTGGGGCCGAATACCGAGGAATTTTCCCGAAAGAAGGCGGTCAGCAGAGGCACGGAGACGCTCATCCCGATGCCATGCTTGACCGTTCGAAAGGAATACCATGACTATCCAAAAGATCGCCGCATTCTCCGACGGGGATAGTGGAGGCAATCCCGCAGGGGTCGTAATGGCCAACGCGTTTCCTGCTGACGCGAAGATGCAGAACATTGCTGCGGAGGTCGGTTTTTCGGAAACCGCCTTTGCCGTTCCAATTGATACCGGTTGGCGCGTTCGATATTTCTCCCCAGAAACCGAAGTCCCATTTTGTGGTCACGCCACGATTGCGCTTGGCGCGGCCCTTGCCCTCAGGCATGGCGATGGCGTGTTCCCTTTGACCCTTAATCATGCCGAGATCACGGTTGAAGGCCGACGAAACGGAGAGCTCATTGTCGCGGCTCTGCAGTCTCCGCCCACACGCAGCGCGGTGGCATTTCCTCAACTCGTTACTTCCGCACTCGAATTGTTTGGCTACTCACCTGATGACCTTGATCCCCGCTTGCCGCCAGCGCTTGCCCATGGCGGGTCTGATCATCTGGTACTGGGACTGAATAGCCGCGAGGCACTCGCAGCGATGAAATACAACCTGAATGACGGCCGCAGCCTTATGAATCGTGCGGGTTTGGTAACCATCGTCCTGGCGTATTCCGAGACTCCGCAACTCTTCCACTCCCGCAACCCATTCGCGTCTGGTGGTGTATACGAAGACCCGGCAACCGGAGCGGCGGCTGCCGCCTTTGCAGGTTATTTGCGGGACATCGCGTGGCCTCATGGCGGGGTCATCGACATCGTACAGGGCGAAGACATGGGAATGCGATCGCGCCTGCGAGCGGAATTTTCCCAAATATCCGGCAGTTCGATTCGCGTCTCGGGCACCGCCAGGGTGATGCAGCCGGACTGAAACGTTTGCCGTCCGCCATTCCAGATACTGAGTAAGCGGGGGCTCCGCCGAAGCGACGGAGCCGGTTGCCCGATCAGGCCAGCGCTTCGGCCATCGTCCGCAACTGGATTTCGATGATCCTCGAGCCGGGCGACTGGGTGCAGGCCAGCAGCACAGCGCCGGCGACGTCTTCAGCTTCCAGCATTGACGAGGCGGCAACACCTTCCTCGGTGCGCCCCGCGCCGAGCGCAAATTCAGTCTTCACGCCACCGGGACAGATCAAACCAACCTTGATGCCGTGCGGACGCAGTTCCTTGTCCAAGGCTTGTGCCATTCCGACCTGCGCGAACTTCGTGGCGCAATACACCGCTTCACCGGCAAATCCGTAGATGCCGGCCATCGACGAGATCATCAGGATCGTGCCAGACCTGCGCGCGATCATGTGCGGCACGGCATGTCGGGTAAACAGGAAGCTTGATCGGACGTTGGTATCGAACAGCAGGTCGTAGTCTTCGGCGCTGGTGTCGACCAGATTCTTGTAGATGCCGGCTCCGGTGTTATTGATCAGGATATCGAGTTGGCCAAACGTGTCGAGCGCGGCCTGAACGGCGCGCTTCGCGGTCTCTGCTTCGCGCGCGTCGCCTCCCACGCTGACGGCCTTGCCGCCGCGTTGAACGACGTCGGCTTCCAGCACTTTCAGCCGCTCGACTCGCCTTGCCGTCAGGACGAGATTCGCGCCCTCTTCTGCCAGCGCCAATGCGCTTGCTCGCCCGATGCCTGCACTTGCGCCAGTGATCAGGATTGTTTTGTTCAGCAGCTTCCCAGCCATGGTTACACCTCCAGTGATTTACTGCGTCAAAAGACTCATTGTGGCAAGAACAGCGCCAAAAAAGATAACTGTCCCCTGATTTCGACACGGAAAACACAGTTTTATTCGACGCACGGCGATTGAAGAATCAGAACCCCTGAAAAAGCAGATCCAGCGCCGCTGTAATTTCGTCTCTGCGCTTTTCCAGGTTGGATACACTGGTTTTGAGTAGTTTCTCTGGCACGGCAGCCATGAACTGAGTAACCATCGAATACGTGGCGCCTTCGATATCAAAGACAGGATTTAGCGTTCCCGCAGGGGAATTCTGTTTCCTCTTCCACCTCGACGGATTCTGTGCGCTAGCGTACAAACGAGTGAACGCGTTTCATCTATCCTTCCATTTATCCATGGACGCGATATCGATAATTCCCGCCACGATTACCCTGTCGACACAACAGGAACTGCTGCTGTCGGGAACTTGGACTGCGCGCGGAATCGGATCGATCAAGCCGCAATTCGAGGCGCTGTCGATTCCATCAAAGACGGTAATGCGCGTCGACGGTGGGCACATCGGTGCTCTGGATACGGCGGGTGCCTGGGTTTTGCAAAAAATCCTGGGCAGGCTGCGCGACGAAGGTTCGCCCGTGCAGCTACACAACTTGCGGCCCGAATTCGCCAGATTGCTTGAAATCGTTGAAAAGCAGGCGTCCGATCCGGCCAATCGCCCGACGTTGAAAGCCAACCCTCCCGCTTCGCCGCTTGAAATGATCGGTCGGAATACGGTTGCCACGTTTGAACAGAGCATTGCGCTGCTCAGCTTCATTGGGGAATGCGCGGTCGCGTTTGCAGCATCCGTGGCACACCCGGCGCGAATCAGGTGGCGACCCATCCTGTTCAACATTCGCAGCGCCGGATTCGATGCGCTACCCATCGTCGGACTGTTATCGTTTTTGCTCGGGATCGTGGTTGCCTATCAGGGGGCCGATCAGCTCAGGCAGTACGGGGCCAACATTTATGTTGCCGATCTCGTTGGCTTGTCCATGCTGCGCGAGTTCGCGCCACTGATCACCGCCATCATCATTGCCGGGCGCTCGGGGTCGGCCTACGCCGCACAGATCGGCACGATGTCGGTGACCGAGGAAATCGATGCCATGCGCACGCTGGGCATCGCACCGATGGATCTGCTGGTGCTGCCGAAAATCCTCGCGCTCCTGGTCGCGCTGCCGCTGCTCACGGTATTTGCCGACGTGCTCGGCGTGTTCGGCGGCATGATCATGTCGCGTGCACAACTGGGCGTCGGCTTCGGTGAGTTTCTCGACCGCTTCGCCAAGGCGGTCAGCGTTACGGCGTATCTGGTCGGCATCTGCAAGGCGCCGGTATTCGCCGTCATCATTGCCGTAGTCGGCTGTTTCCAGGGGTTTCGCACTCAGGGCGGAGCCGACAGTGTCGGCCGGCAAACCACGCGCAGCGTCGTTCAGTCGATCTTCCTGGTGATCGTGGCCGACGCCCTCTTCTCGGTCGCCTTCAGCGCACTGGACCTTTGACATGCATGTCGAAACGCCGACCAGCGAAACAGTGATCGATATCAGCAACGTATCGACACGCTTCGGCGATCATGTCGTGCATTCCGGACTCGACCTGCAGGTACGCCGCGGCGAGATATTCGCACTGATCGGCGGCAGCGGCTCTGGCAAATCGACGCTGTTGCGTGAAATGATCCTGCTACACCAGCCGGACTCCGGCACCATCCGGGTACTCGATATTGACCTCAATAAGCTCAGTGACAACGACGCCCTCGCGCTGCGCCAGCGCTGGGGGGTGATGTTCCAGCATGGGGGACTGTTCGGTTCGCTGACGATCAAGGAAAACGTCGGTCTGCCCCTGCGCGAGCACACCGGCCTCGATGACGGCCTGATCGATGAAATCGCCGCATGGAAACTCGATATGGCCGGCCTCAGGCCGGAGGTGGGCGCACAATATCCGTCCGAACTCAGCGGCGGCATGATGAAGCGCGCCGCCCTCGCCCGCGCGCTGGCGCTCGATCCGGAACTGCTCTTTCTTGACGAACCGACGGCCGGACTTGATCCGGAAAGTGCCGACGGCGTCGACCAGCTCGTGCGCAAATTGCGCGACCTGTTCGGCCTGACCATCGTCATCATCACGCACGACCTCGACCTGCTGTGGCAAGTGGCCGACCGCGTTGCCGTCCTCGCCGAGGGCAAGGTACAAGGCATCGGTCCGATGGCCGAACTTTCGACCATGAGCAATCCCGCCATTGTGAAGTTTTTCGACGGCCCACGCGGACGATCGGCACAGGAGCAGCAAAAACAGCTGGCCGACGCGCAAACCACTGAAAGCGGGAGAACATCATCGAAACCAAAGTGAACTATACGGTCGTCGGCGCGTTCGTCCTCGTCCTCGGTACCGTGCTGGTCGCCGGCATCCTCTGGCTCGCCTCCGGCGGCGCTTTCCAGAAGAAATACGACCTCTATCTGGCCATCGAAGAAGAGTCGGTCGCCGGCCTCAACCTGAACGCACCGGTTAAGTTGAACGGTGTCGATGTCGGTAAAGTAAAGGAAATCCAGCTTGACCATGGCAACCCGGAGCGCGTCAGGCTGATCTTCGCTATCGAGCGCGGCACGCCAATCAAGGAGGACACCGTAGCGGTGCTGAAAATACAAGGCCTGACCGGGATCGCCTACGTCGAACTCAGCGGAGGAACGCGCGACGCGCTGCCGCTGCGTGCAAGCGCTGACAGCGAGTATCCGGTGATCCGCACCAAGCCGTCGCTCAGTGCACGGATCGAGAACGTACTCACGACCATCCTGGCCAAGCTGGACAGCACAACGAACAACATCAACGCCATTCTCAGCGACGAAAACCAGGCCTCGTTCAAGAATGCGCTCGCTGACATTGCCACCGTGGCGCATACGATCGCGGCGCGCAAGGGCGAACTTGACGCGGGCATCGTCAATGCCGCGCGCACCCTCGAAAACACCTCCCGGGCTGCGGCGAAGGCCGGGCCAGTGATGGATGGCATCGGACGCAGCGCCGAGGCCGTTGAAAAAATGGGGAACGAAGTCGCCCGCGTAAGCACCAGCACCGGCAAAACCGTCAACTCGGTCGGGGCCGACGTGCAGCGCTTCAGTGCGGAGACTTTGCCTGAGCTTGAACACCTGCTCGGCGAACTCAGCGACCTGTCCAACTCGCTGCGGCGCCTGACCGAGCAAACCGAACGCAATCCGGCCAGCCTCCTCTTTGGTCGCAGGCCAGTACCGGAAGGCCCGGGTGAATCAACAACAGGAAAACCGCCGCCATGATCAGCCCATCTCTCGCACGCCCTTGCCGGCTCTCTACCGCCGGTTTATTGCTTACGTTGCTCGCCGGTTGCAGTGCATTGCGCCCGGCGTCGGTGGAGCAACCCGCGTTTTATTCGCTTGACATCGTGCGCACCGAAGCGCGGACGGGAACAGCGGCGTCGGCGACAGCGTCATCTGCGGCGCCCACACTGATCGTCAATCCGTTACGTGCCGCTTCAGGGTTCAACAGCCAACGCATCGTCTACGTTCGCGAGGCCCACCAGCTTGAATATTATGCCCACAGCGAATGGGTCGACAGCCCGGCGCGCATGATCGCACCGCTCATCGTCGCCACTATCGGCAACAGCGGCAGGTTTCGCGCTGTCGTGCTGACCCCGAGCGCTGCACATGGCGACCTCAGGCTCGACACCGAAATCGTGCGCTTACAGCATGACTTGAGCCGCACGCCGAGCGGCGTGCGTTTCACGCTGCGCGCCTACATCGTCGATAACACGACGCGTCAGGTGCTGGCGCGGCGCGAATTCGACGAAACCGTTGCTGCGGCAAGTGAAGACCCATACGGCGGAGTTTTAGCGGCCAATCGCGCGGTGCAGACCGTGCTCGAACAGCTAGCGAACTTCAGCGCCGAAACAGCGGCTCACTGGCAACCGCTCGCTGCGGGACGCTAAAACCTGTCGTGGCGCGTCGGGTAACGCGGTGGCTAACCCGACCTACAGTTTTTACCCGGTTTTTTGGCCGGGCCTTTCAAACAAGACGCTTACAGCCAGCGCTGCAACAGAAGGCTGCCCCATTCCTTGAATTTTAGTAGTGCAGAACGACGCTCCCAACGCTTCAGATCGATGGCTTCCGAAGCTTTGAGATCCTTGTCAAACATGGCCTGCATTTGCTGGGCGAATTCGCGCCCGAGGATCACGGCGTTTACCTCGTCATTGTCGAGGAAACTGCGCCAATCGAGATTGGTCGAACCGACACAGGACCAGACGCCGTCGATGACTGCCGTTTTTGAATGCAACAGCGCACCCTGCCGCTCATAGATCTTGACGCCGGCTTTGAGCAATGCGGAATAGTGCGAGCGGCCCGCATGGAATACAACTTCGGAGTCGGAATGGCTCGGCAGGATCAGCTTCACCTCAACACCGCGCCCGGCCGCCTCGATCAGCGATTTCAGCAACCGGGGATCGGGGACGAAGTACGCATTGGTCACTTCGATCAGCCTTTCGGCATTGCCGATGGCCGAAATCAGCGTCAGATAGATCAGGCTGTAGGGATCGTCGGGCGTGCTGCCGATGGCGCGCACGATGTCGTTGCCTTGCGCCTTCAACTCGGGAAAATAGTTCTTCGCGGCAAGCGGATTGCCGCGTTGCTTGCTCCATGTTTCCATGAACAGCTTCTGCAATTCGCCGACCACCGGACCTTCGAGCTGCAGGTGGGTATCGCGCCAGGCAACCGTGCTATCCGTTACCTTGGCAGGGCGTTTGACGATTGATCCCGAAGAATAAACGCTGCTGATATTGATACCGCCTATGAAGGCCGTCCGCCCGTCGACCACCAGCAACTTTCGATGATCGCGGTTATTGATCAGCCACTCTTTTTTCGCCGCGAACGGGTTGATCGGATTGAATTCGAGCACCGCGATTCCGCCGTCCACCAGGCGCTCGAAGAAGGCCCTCGGCGTATTGATGGCACCGACGCTGTCATAGATCACGTTGACCTGAACGCCCCTGCCCTGCCGCTCCAGCAACAGATCCGCGAATTGCCGCCCGATGTCGTCGTCCTCGAAGATGTAGGACTCAAGATTGATATGGTCACGGGCGTTGCGGATGGCTTTAAACATGGCCGCGTAGGTTTCAGCGCCGTCCTGTAACAGGGTGGCTTTATTTCCCAGAATAAGCGCGCTGCCAACAATGGCTTGTTCCAGAGCGATCTGCTTTTCAAGAATATCGATGTCGCCGGATTTGCGTTTCAGATCGGCGAGGATTGCGGCACTTTTCTGTGCTGAAAGCGCGCCTCGCGCATTTTCGAATCGGGCCGCTTGTCCGGTGTGTCGCTCAATAAGAACATCCGTGTCCGGCAGCGTGGCGCAAGCTGAAGCGGCGAACAGAACACACAGCATCACCAGCGCCACCCGGATGTTCATTTTCCACTTTCAAAAAAAAGAGTCGGTCCTCCATCATTGGCGGCACGAATGATCATTGTGCCGCTGCGTAGAGAAACCGACCCCATAGGGTGAGAGGATCAGGGTTTGGCTGGCGGCACAACGATTACGGTTTCACCGCCGGTTTTGCCGGGTTCACCAGTGGCTCCAGCACTACCCGGGACTCCAGTTGCGCCGGCTTCGCCGGTGGCACCGGAAGCTCCGGCCGCTCCTTTGTCACCTGCCGGGCCGGCAGGTCCAGGTACGGGAACGGTAACCACCGTCGCCGGAACGACGGGAGCCGGTTTGTTGCACGCGCCCAAGGCCAAAACCAGCAGTACGGATGAAACCATTATTGAGTATTTCATGAGATTTCCTTTTCAATTATTTAGCGGAACTCGCTTACCGCGAAGGATTCGCGGCCAACTGGAGACGCTTATCAAAGGTACGCACTATCCACGTGCCGTTCAGTACGCCAGCGCACAGACTTCATTGAATGGATAAGAAATAATCTCAACGTACCCACTGGTTCTTTCCTCCTCGGAGCCAATTAGCGGGTCGCGGCCCCCGGAACAGTCTCCTGTCCGGGGGCCGGTTTTTTTGTTAGCGGAACGCGGCAAAGCCCTGGCGTCCCGAACCAATTGCCGACAGTTGCTGTCGCTTCCCGGGCCAGCGTCGATCAGCGGGAGCAGCGCCAGGACGGGATTGACCAAACCCAGCGCCAGCGCACCGAACGTTCGCAAGGCCAGGCGACCCTTGTCGACACTGGCATCGGGTCGGGCAAA
>JANNNT010000515.1:0-2839 GCA_031398685.1 Rhodocyclaceae bacterium
ACGCCGGCCACCGCCAGCGGTTCCGGGGTGATCCCCGGTACGACAACGGTCACGACGCAGCCTTTCTTTTCCGGCATTGCGCTTGATGTGACGCCGCAGATCGACGGCGACAACAATATCGTCCTGCATGTCCATCCGTCGATCAGCGTCGTTGCGGAAAAGCAGAAGATCATCGATCTTGGTACGCAAGGGACGTTCAATTTGCCGCTGGCGGCGAGCACGGTCAATGAAACCGACAGTATTGTCCGCGTCCAGGACGGCCAAATCGTCGCAATTGGCGGTTTGATGAAGCAGGAGCAGGCGTCGGACGCCAACGGGTTGCCGGGAACGACGGCTTCTTCCGGTCTGGGCTTGCTGTTCGGCTCGCGCAACAGCTACTTGCGGAAACGCGAACTGGTCATTCTCATCAAGCCGACAATCATCCACAACGAATCGAGTTGGAAGGACGATCTGGTCGAAACACAGAGCCGCGTGCACCAACTCGACCCGCGTCTGGTACGTCCTCAGACTGTTCGGTGATGGCCTTCTCGCTGCGGAGCTTGCGTTGTACCTGAACCATTTCGGTCTTACCGAGCTGCCGTTCCGCATTACGCCGGATACCAGTTTTACCTATTCCGTCCAGTATCATCAGGAAGCGCTCAATACCCTGCTGCTGGCGCTCAATACCGGCGAGGGCTTCGTCAAGATCAGCGGCGAAGTCGGTACCGGGAAGACACTGCTTTGCCGGCGCTTGCTGCAGACGCTGGACGATGACTGGGTGAGCGCGTATCTGCCCAATCCCAACCTCGACCCGGATACCCTCTATCTGGCGTTGGCCGAGGAACTGGGCATCAAGGATGTTGCCGGACTGGATCAGTACCATTTGATGCGGCGGATCAACCATGCGCTGCTTGACTATGCTCGGGCGAAGAAACGGGTCGTGGTCTGCATCGACGAAGCGCAGGCGATGCCGGTCGACACGCTGGAGGCCTTGCGCCTGTTGTCCAATCTGGAAACCGAAAAACGCAAACTCGTGCAGATCGTCCTCTTCGGCCAGCCGGAACTCGACGAGAAACTGCACCGTCCGGAAGTGCGCCAGCTTCTGCAGCGCATTGCTTTTCACTACCGTCTGTGCGGCCTGAAAAAAAGCGAAATCGGCAATTATGTGGCGCATCGCTTGCGGGTTGCCGGCTACCGGGGAGATGGCCTTTTTACCCCCGCAGCGTTGCGTGCACTGCATCGCGCCAGCGGCGGAACGCCTCGACTGATCAACATTCTGGCGCACAAGGCATTGCTGTCGGTGTATGGCGAGGGTCGCCAGATGGCCAAGGTGCGCCACGTCAGACTGGCGCGCAAAGATACCGAGGGCGCGCGTCGCGCCTGTTGGTTCTGGTGACAAACATGCCGACGGGACAGCCATGAGTCTGATCAACCAGATGCTGCAGGATCTCGATGCACGGCGGGCGGCGCATGGCGTCGGCAGTACGCTGCCGAACGATGTGCGTCCTCTGCCGACCGCCCGGAATTCGCACCTCCCGCTCATTCTGGGCATCATCATGCTGTGCGTTGTGGCCGGCGGGTTTGCCTTTTATCAGTGGGAAATGAGGCCGGAGCTTGCTCCGCCGGCGGTGCCGGCGGTTGTCGCGCCAGTCGTTGCGGTACCGGCCGCGCCGCCCCTTGTTTCGCCCGTCCCCGAGCCCGAGATCGTCGTTCAACCCGAGCCCCCGTCCGCAGAACCGGCGTCTCCGGCGACCCCGTCCTTGACTAAGCTCGACGGTAGCCTGCGTATGGCGCAGTCCATCAGTCCGCCGGCAGAAAAGAAGGTTGGGACGAAGTCCGCCACAACGGCTACTGCTTCAGAGAAACCAGTGCCGGCAGAAAAGAAGCCTGCAGATGGCCGCAGCAAGGCGACGGCGGCTGACTCACCTTCGCCCGCAGCGCCTGTTGTTTCGCCGTCGGAGTCGAGCCAATCGGGCAAGGCGCCGATGATCGAGAAAACCGCGTCCATCGGTTCGCCGCGGGAGCGCGCCGAGGCCGAGTATCGCAAGGCCATTGCCGCTGTCAATCAGGGGCGGGTTGTAGAAGCCCTGGACGGTTTGCGCAATGTGCTGAAACTGGACGGTTTTCATGTTGCCTCCCGACAGTTGCTGGTCAAGCTGTTGCTTGAAGCCAAACAGGCGGAAGAAGCCATCCAGGTATTGCAGGATGGGCTTCAGGGGCAGCCGGCGCAACTCGGTTGGGCGATGAGTCTGGCACGTTTGCTGGTGGATCGCGGAGATCTCGCGGGGGCCTGGCAGACACTTAATTATTCACTACCCGCCGCGGGCAACAACCCCGATTATCAGGGTTTTGCAGCGCACCTCCTGCAACGTCTTGGGCGCAACAAGGACGCGGCCGAACATTATCAGGCGGCGGCTCGTCTGTCACCCGGAGACGGTCGCTGGTGGCTGGGTCTGGGGCTGGCTTGGGAGGCCGAAGGACGGAGCGCGGAAGCACGGGAAGCCTTCCTTCGCGCCAGGCAAAGCGGCAATCTCAGTGCTGAATTGATGGCGATGATCGAGCAGAAGCTGAGGTAATTCTCCTGCCCCGTAGTGTGGCTTTGTAGGAGCACAGATTCTCTGCGCGATGGGCGGTTCATTCTGCACGGCCGCAATCGCCCAGTGAAACTGGGCTCCTACAGGTTACTTCGGCAGCGCCCGGGCAACGACAAGCAATATAACCTCCGCCGCACCGTGCAGTTTGAGCGTGCGTGCGCACTCGTCGAGCGAGGCGCCGGTGGTCATCACGTCATCGACGAGAATGATCCGCTGGCCGGTGAAATCGGTCGAGCAATGGAAAGCTCCCCGGATGTTTTTTGACC
>JANNNT010000521.1:0-14172 GCA_031398685.1 Rhodocyclaceae bacterium
ATGCCCGGCGGCAATGGCCGCGCAAGCTTTCTGGTGCGACGTCAGGGCAAAGGCGTCCTGATCCTCACGTGAAATTTTCCATTGCTGCGCCACCTTCTCGGCGGTAATGCCCATGCCGAAAGCGATGGCGTAGTTCTCCTCTATCTCGAAAAACGCCGGGTTGATGGCGATCTTGTTGCCCATGATCTGGTTCATCAGTGACATCGTTTCGGTGCCGGCGGCGATCATCACATCGGCTTCGCCCAGGCGGATGCGCGCCGCGGCGTCAGCCACCGCCTGCACGCCGGATGAACAGAAGCGGTTGATGGTGATGCCCGGCACCGTGTTCGGCAAACCGGCCAGCAGCAGACCGATACGCGCGACGTTCATGCCCTGCTCGGCCTCCGGCATGGCACAGCCGACGATGACATCCTCGACCAGCGCCGGGTCGAGCCCCGGCACCTGCGCCATGACCGACTGGATGGCGTGCGCCAGCATATCGTCCGGACGAACGCGACCGAACATGCCCTTGCGCTTGGCTACCGGCAACCGCGTCGCGGCGACGATGTAAGCCTCCTGAATCTGTCTGTTCATGCTGCTCTCCTGTTTCTCAGTTGCGTAGCGGCTTGCCGGTTTCCAGCGTGTGCTGGATACGCTGGCGGGTTTTTTCGTTCTTCAGCAGTTCGACGAAGAGTTTGCGTTCAACCGTCAGCAGCCATTCCTCATCGACCAGCACGCCGGTGTCGACATCGCCTCCGCACAGGGCTGTCGCCGCCGCCTTGGCCACGACGTAGTCGTACGCGGAAATCATGCCGCCCTCTTTCATGTTGGCGAGCATCATTTCGCAGTTGGCGATACCGGTACGCCCGGCCACCTTGATGTTGCGCGGCGAAAGTTTCGGGTAGTAGCCGGCTTCGGCCATGCCCCGCGCTTCGCGCAGTGCGATGTAGAGCAACTCGTGGGCATTGAAAACGATCGTGTCCGAATCGAGCACGAAGCCCAGCTCTTTCGCGTGCGCCCCGCTTCGGGACGCAGTGGCCATGGCAATCGTCGTGAATACAGGCTGGATGAACTCGAAGGGGTCGTTGCCGCCGGTTTTTGCCGCGCTCTGCCAGGCGCGGATGGCGAACTCCTTGCAGCCGCCGCCCGCCGGAATCAGACCGACACCGGCTTCGACCAGACCGATGTAGCTCTCCAATGCAACCACGCGCCGGGCGGCATGCATCACGAACTCGCAACCACCGCCCAGCGCCATGCCCTGCACAGCAACAACGACGGGCACTTTGGCATACTTGAGCGCCATCGAGGCTTTCTGGAATTCGGCGACAAACGATTCAAGCAGATCGAACTGGCCGGCATTGATGGCCTCGGCGACCTCCTTGAGGTTCGCGCCGAAGGCAAATGGGGCTTCGTGCCATAAAACCACGCCCTTGAAGTCGGCTTCAGCCCGGGCTATGGCTTCCTGTACGCCGACAATCACATCGCGCCCCAGTGTGTGGTTCTTCGTTGTAACGCTGACGATGGCAATTTCGCTGTCAATTTGTGGCAAGGTCCACAGGCGTACGCCTGCGTTTTCCCAAACCGTCGTCCCTTCGACGGCGTGCTCGCCAAGCACGCGCTCGGGGAAAATCTGGCGCTGATAGACAGGCAGGGTTGAACGCGGCTTGATGGCATCGGCGCTCGCCGAGTATGAACCAGCGGCGGAATGCACGCCCCCGTGTTCAACTCGCGCAAGAACCCAGGCGGGAAGCGGCGCCTTGGTCATCGCCTTGCCGGACTCGATGTCGGCCTTGACCGCTTCGGCAATGGTTTTCCAGCCAGCGGCCTGCCAGGTTTCGAACGGCCCCTGCGTCCAGCCAAAGCCCCAGCGCATGGCGAAGTCGAGATCGCGGGCGTTGTCTGCAATGTCGGCGAGGTGGAAAGCGACGTAGTGGAAAACGTCGCGGAAGATGGCCCACAAAAACTGCGCCTGCGGATGCTCGCAGGCTCGCAACTGGGCGAACTTTTCGGCCGGATCCTTGTTCTTGAGAATGGCCAGCACCTCCGGCGCAATCTCGCCCGCCGAGTCGCGATAGTCCTGCGTTGCCAGGTCGAGCACCTTGATCGTCTGGCCGTCTTTCTTGAAAATTCCGCAGCGGGTTTTCTGGCCCAGCGCGCCCTGGGCGATCAACGCCGACAGCCATGCCGGAGCGGCATAAAAGCCGTACCACGGATCATTCGGCAGCGTATCCTGCATCGTCTTGATGACGTGCGCCATGGTATCCAGGCCGACCACATCGGCGGTCCGATAGGTCGCGCTTTTTGCGCGGCCTATAATCGGCCCGGTCAGCGCGTCGACCAGGTCAAAACCCAGGCCAAATTGCTGCGTGTGGCGCATGACGGCAAGCATCGAGAACACGCCAACACGGTTAGCCACGAAGTTTGGCGTATCGAGCGCACGCACGATACCTTTGCCGAGGCGCGAGACAAGCCAGGATTCAAGCTTGTCGAGGAGTTCCGGCGACGTTGTTTTTGTTGCGATCAACTCGACCAGATGCATGTAGCGCGGCGGGTTGAAAAAGTGAATCCCGCAGAACTGAGCACGCAAAGCCTCAGGCAATCCTTCAGACAGGCGGTTGATTGACAACCCCGAGGTGTTCGAGGCAATGATTGTGTTTGGCGAAATGAATGGCGCAATCTTGCGATACAGATCGTCCTTCCACTCCATCTTCTCGGCAATGGCTTCGATGATCAGGTCGCAGTCCTTGAGCTGATCAAGGTGCTGCTCGTAGTTGGCGGCGTCGATGTAAACGACGCGATCTTGTGTAGCGAGCGGTGACGGTTCAAGCTTTTTGAGCCCGTCGAGCGCTTTCCTGACGATTCCGTTTCGATCACCCTCTTTGGCTGCCAGATCAAACAGCACAACCGGAACTTCGGCGTTGGCAAGATGCGCAGCAATCTGCGCGCCCATCACACCGGCCCCGAGTACAGCGGCCTTGCGTACGATAAAATTGCTCAAGATTTCCTCCTTGAGAAAACAGTTGCTCCAGAACGGGAAGCACAGAACCGCGTCAAGAAAAGTTAAAACGGTCGTTTGAATTATAGAAGCCCAAATGCAAACGTCAAGCAGAAGGTGAAAAAAACGCCCCGAAGTTCGGAGCGTTTTTGGGAAGTGAAGAGCTTGGCTGGATCAGAAGGCCATCGAGTACTGTGCGCCGAGAATCCAGACGCTGGCTTCATAATCGCCGGTAACTCGACCACGGAAATTCGGTGACGAAGATTGATCATTGTCAATCTTGCTATCCTTAACGTAAATGTAAGTCACTCCCAAATCCAGCGACGAAGCCTTGCTCGGCATCCACTGGGTTCCGAAGGAGAACCAGACGCGGTTATTATCAGGCATAGACGTCAAACGTGTAGCAGCTCTCTTGACTGGCGTTTGATCGTAAGCCACACCGTATTTCAACTTCCAGGTATCGTTGAGCTTGTAGTTCGCACCTAAGCCAACCCGCCACGTATCCTTGAAGTCTGTATCAAGCACCTGCGCAATCGCCCCACTCCGCGTACTCAGTCCGCCATTCGAAACAGTATTCGACGCCCTGTAAATGTCCACCTTTGGAATTGAACTCCAACCTGTCCAAGTGACGTCTCCAAGCATTTGCCATTTGTCGGAAAGCTGCTGCGTCACCGCGAGACTAAAAGTATCCGGCAGCTTGATATCTGCCTCGGCATCACTTGATGCAAAGTTAGCCAGAGGACCGGTGACTTTAATCTTGCCGCTAGTATGGTATTGCATCGCAGAACGGTAAGACACACCCACTTTAGTCGAAGGCGAAAGTGTAAACAGAGCGCCGGCATTCCAGCCCCAAGCGTCGTCATCAAGAGTGAGCTTTAAGGGCGAGACGGAACCGACAGCCGACACAGAAACTTGGCGTTCGTAAATGGCTTCAACACGCTGCCAGTTCACACCAAAACCGAGGGAGACTTTGTCGTTAACGCGATAGGCAATCGACGGATTAATGTTATACGTCTTCACATCGAACATCGTGGACTGCGCTGCACCAAGCCAAGGGCTGTCATACTCGGTTTTCAAGCCGAACGGTGCGCCAACGCCGACGCCAACATAGAGATCTTTGCTTAACCCCCACGACAGGTAGCCGTTCGGAACGGCCGCCCAACCTCCGGCATCGCCGCCGTCGCCCGTACCGGCAAGAGACCCGACGCTCGAACCCTTGTCCTTGAATTGAAAGCTGGGACCAACGGCCGCCACGCCGCCCGAAACCTCGTGTGCCTGTAGTTGTGTCATGCCTGCCGGGTTGAAAAAGATCGTACTGGCGTTCTCGGCCACAGCAGCCTGACCAGCGTAGGCGTTACCGAGACCGCTGGCGTTCTGCTCCGTCAGCTGGAAACCGGACGCGCTTGACGCGCCGGAGAAAGCGACCAGCATCAATGCCGGAATCATCTTCATTGAACTACGTTGGGTCATAAAACCTCCGTTATATTAGTTATTGTCGTCGCACACGAAAAACCTGCGCGTTATGGTAATACGACCTTGATTCTAGAGCGGCTACTGGGGAAACACTTTTATTATTCGCAACTTGCCAACTCGCGCTTATTCCCTTGTTGGTTTATTGCAACATAAGTCAGTGTCGCCTCGGTCACCTTGACCGTTATCGGTTGCGCCGGGTTCCTTTCTGCGTATACCTCGACGGTTACCTTGATCGAGGTTCGACCCGTTGCGATCACTTCCGCAAAAAAACTGACCACATCGCCAACCGACAGCGGTTGATTGAATACAAACGAGTTGACCGCTACCGTCGCCACGCGACCGCGGGCGCGGTGCATGGCCACCGTCGCGCCAGCGATATCGACCTGCGACATGATCCAGCCACCGAAGATGTCGCCGTACTGATTGGCGTCAGCCGGCATCGGCATGACGCGCAGGGCGGGCTGTTTGTTCGGCAATTGGGCGGGGTGATCGGTCATTGCTCAGGCTCGTTGATTCCTGAGACGATTGAGCGGCCCGCCCGTGAAAGGCGCAAAGCCGGTACCGAAAATCACCCCGGCGTCGGCCAGATCAGCATCGGCGACAATGCCCTCGTCCACAAGCTGCTGCGTTCGCTCGAATAACGGCTTGAGCAGCCGCTCGGCCAGACCGGCCGGGACGGCAGCTGCCGCGCCCTTGGCCGGTTTTCCACTGCGGTGATCGTAAAACCCCTTGCCGGTCTTCTTGCCGAGATTGCCGGCATTGAAGCGCTCGACCAGACATTTAGGCGGCTCAACGTTGGCTCCGGCCAGCGCCTTGCCCGCGGCCATGGCCACATCCAGCCCGACCATGTCGACCAGTTCAATCGGTCCCATGGGCATGCCGAAGGCGAGCATGGCTTCATCCACCGTCTCCGGAGTGATGCCCTCATCCACCGCACGCATCGCTTCAAGCATGTAGGGGCCGAGCACAGCGTTAACCAGAAAACCCGACGCACTCTTGACCGGCAACGGGAGCCGGTCGATCTGCTTGACGAAAGCGGCGGCGCGGCTGGCCATTTCTGGATCGCCACCTTCGGCGGAAACCACTTCGACGAGCGGCATTTTTGAAACCGGATTGAAGAAGTGGATTCCGACCAGACGCGCTGGATTGGCGAGCACGGTTCGCAGATCCTCCAGCTTAAGACTGGAGGTGTTGGTGGCCAGTACGGCATCCGGCCTCATCACGGTTTCGAGCTTTCTGAACAGTGCATGCTTGGCTTCAAGGTTTTCGAAAATCGCTTCGATCACCACGTCAGCTTGCGCCACACCATGGCCATCGGGGTCGGGAATCAGGCGATCCATCACGTCGCGCAGCTGCAGTTTGTCGCGGATGCGTTTGCCGTATTCGGCGTAGGCTCGCTTGAGCGCCGGAGCGATGCGTTCCATGCCCTGATCCTGCAGGGTCACTGTCAATCCACGCAAGGCACACCAGGCAGCAATGTCACCGCCCATGACGCCGGCTCCGACAACGTGGACATGCTTTGCATGGAATGAATTCTCTTTTCCGAAACCCTTGAGACGTTCCTGCATGAAGAACACCCGAACCAGATTCCGCGCCGCATCCGATCCAACAATTCGATCTATCAACTGCGGCGCTTCAAGAGCGTTGCCCTTGTGTTTTGCCCAGATGTCGATGATCGCGTAGGGCGCCGGATAGTGATTGGGGCGCGCACGCCTGGCAACCTGTTTTCGCGCCCCACTGGCTACAATTCCCTTGAGTGGGCCGTTCAACACACGTTGCAGGAAAGGTAGTGGGCGACGCGGGGCATTGGAAACAACGAGCATCTTCGCCGCATTTTCCATGACGCGCGGCGGCACGCAATCGTCAGCCAGTCCCATGCGTTTTGCCCGCTGCGCATCAACAGTCTTGCCCGTAAGCATCATATCCAGAGCGGCCTGGGGGCCAACACGCTGCGGCAGGCGCAACATTCCACCCCAGCCGGGGAAAATACCGAGCATGACTTCCGGCAAGCCCATCCGGGTTCCCGGCTCATCAACGGCCAGCAGATAACGACAGGCCAAGGCAAGCTCGAGCCCACCACCGAGACAGTGACCGCGCACCAGCGCCAGCGTCGGGTAACGCACGGCAGCGAGCCGATTGAAGAGGTTCCAGCCGCGCGTCACCAACTCGCGGCCTTTTTCGGGTGTGTCGAGTTGGGTGAATTCCTGGATATCGGCACCAGCGATAAAACCGGCGGGTTTTCCGGAACGGAAGATCAGGCCTTTGGGCGGCTCGCTCTCAAGCTCGTCGAGAAGCAGCCCGAGTTCGCTCATTACGTTACCCGACAAAGAATTGGCCGTTTCGCCGGCCTTGTTGAAGGTGGCCCAGGCGATGCCTTCAGCGTCTGTTTCAAGCTGCCAGTGCTGGTATCGATTTGCGTCCATGATTGTCAAATCCTTCAACTCAGGGTTTCGACCAGCATCGCGCCGCCCAAACCGCCGCCAATACAGATCGAGGCGATGCCGCGTTTCGCCTGCTTGGCGCGCAGCACGTGCAGTAGATGGAGAACAATACGAGCGCCGGAAGCTCCTACCGGATGGCCGAGTGCAATTGCTCCGCCATCAACATTGAGCCTCTCCTGAGGTAGCGTCCCAAACGCGGTTGGTAAGCCCAGGTGCTCGCGGCAGTAGTCGTCCGATTCCCACGCGGCGAGGCAGCCAAGCACCTGCGCGGCGAAGGCTTCGTTGACTTCCCAGGCGTCGATGTCATTCAGCCCCCAACCGTGGCGCTGCAAGATCGGCGTTGATGCATGCACCGGACCGAGTCCCATCTGTGCCGGATCGAGGCCAGCCCACTGGCTGTCGCTGATCTTGCCCAGGGGCTGGAGCTGCCACTTATCAACGGCGGCTTCCGACGCAAGAAGCAGCCACGCGGCACCGTCGGTGATCTGCGAACTGTTGCCCGGGGTTACTCGTCCATATGTCTTGTCAAAAAAAGGCTTGAGTTTGGCCAGTCCCTCGACACTGGAATCGAGACGTACGCCGTCATCGTCGGCGTACACATTCCCTTTGCCATCGACCAGCGGAACGATCTCGCCATAATGGCCGGCGGCTCGCCCCTCGGCAACGAGTTGGTGGCTACGCACCGAGAATTGGTCCATCTTCTCGCGCGAGATGCCAAACTTCCACGCCAGATTCTCGGCCGTCTGCCCCATCAGCAGGCCGACCATCGGATCGGTCAATCCCTTCATGATGCCGATCACCGGAGAAAACAGCGCCGACGGACTCAGCCTGGCCCACTGGCCGATCTTCTGCCCCAGGCTTCTGGCCTGCATCAGCCCGGCAAACCACAACACCATGGCCTTGCTGTAAAGCAGCGGCGCGTGCGAAAGGGCGTCAGTCCCGCCGGCCATGACCAACTCCGCGCGACCACGCTGAATATTAGCGATGGCCGAATCAATCGCCTGCATGCCGCTGGCGCAGTTGCGCATTACCGTCCACGCTGGAACCTTGTGACCACAGCCCATGCGCAGGGCGACTACACGCCCGATGTTGACTTCATCCGGCGAAGGGCTGGCACAACCGAGGATAACCTCATCGAGATCGGTCGGTGCGAAAGGCTGGCGTACCAGCAGGGCACGCCCGGCCTGAACGGCGAGATCACTTGCTGTAAACGGTCCCGGGCCATTTCGCGCCTTGAGAAAGGGCGTTCTTGCACCATCGACGATATACACCGGTTCAAATGCCATGGTACGTCCTTGGTTTTGGAGTCTGCCTGATGGCGATAGCACTCAGGCGGCCACTTTGTGGACTTCAGGTTGAACGCTGGAATGCCCGAGGTCGAACGGGAAATCGTCAACGCGAATAACGATATCGCGCAAATGATTGCGCCGCTTGAGCAGTGCGTATTCCTCTGCCGTGACGATTCCCATCGCGAAGGCCACCTGGGCGATGTCGCGGACATTGGCATCGGGGATGTTATTGAACGTCCCTTCCTTCTCGGCGGCACGTATCCTGGCCTCGATGGGTTCCGCGTCAATTGTCGCCTGCAGTGCCAGTTCAATGGCTCCGATGGACTCGGTCTCGACCTTTGGCAGATAGGTTTCAGCGGTCAGCCGATCCCGCGCAGCCGACGGCGAAATCAGTAGCTTGGCGACCTGATGACCGATCTTGTCCGACGGCACATCGTACGGATGGCCAAGTGGAAAAACGGTGCGGAACAGGAAACGGCCAATGAACCGGTTGGGGAAGTTGGCGATAACGCCATCAAAGGCCATTTGCGTCTTGTACATGGCGTCCCAGATTGCCCAGTGCATGAGCGGCGCATCCTCCGACTGACGTCCCTCCGATTCGTAACGCTTGAGTGTTGCCGAGCACAGATACATCATCGACAAGATGTCACCGAGGCGTGCTGATATCTTTTCGCGGCGCTTGAGTTCGCCGCCCATGACCAGCATCGAGATATCGGCAAGGAAGGCAAATGCTGATGAGAATCGCGTCAGTTGCTGGTAATAGCGTCGCGTTTCCGGCGCAACATCGGCTGGCACAGCAATGAAATGCGAGCCGGTCAGCCCGTTCTTGAACGCACGGAGGCAATGGCGGAGCGTAAAGGCAACGTGCCCGAACAAGGCCTTGTCGAAATCAACCAGCCCCTGCGTGCCATCCGGATGGTGTGCCGCCTGCATTTCCTTGAGTATGTAGGGATGGCAGCGAATGGCTCCCTGCCCGAAGAGAATCAGGCTGCGCGTCAGGATATTGGCGCCTTCCACGGTGATTCCCACGGGAAGCTGCTGGTAAGCGCGGCCAAGGAAATTCGACGGCCCGAGGCAGATTCCCTTGCCACCGATTATGTCCATGCCGTCGTTAACCACCTGACGAGCCCGTTCGGTGACATGGTACTTGGCGATCGCCGAAGCGACCGACGGTTTCTCGCCGAGATCGATCGCTCCAGCCGTCATTTTGCGTACGGCGTCCATCATGTAGGTGTAGGCACCGATACGCGTCAGCGGCTCCTCAATGCCTTCAAAACGTCCAACCGCCATCTTGAACTGGCTGCGTACGCGGGCATAAGCGCCGACAGCACGCGCCGTCATTTGCGCCATGCCGGCATGGCACGACGGCAATGAGATCGAGCGCCCGGCCGCCAGGCACTCCATCAGCATGCGCCAGCCCTTGCCGGCCATCTTCGGCCCGCCGATGATATAGTCTAGCGGCATGAAGACTTCTTTGCCACGTGACGGACCGTTCATGAACATGGCGTTAAGCGGGAAATGCCGGCGTCCGAAATCAGCACCAGGCGTATCGCGCGGCACCAGCGCGCAGGTAATCCCGATATCCTTCTTGTCGCCCAGCAGGCCGTCCGGGTCATACAAACGGAAGGCCAGGCCGAGCACCGTGCAAATTGGCGCCAGGGTGGCGTAGCGTTTGTCCCAGGTCACCCGCATGCCGAGTATGTCCTTGCCCTGCCACTGCCCCTTGCAGACGATCCCATAGTCCGGAATGGACGCCGCATCGGAACCGGCCCACGGGCTGGTCAGCGCAAAGGCCGGTATATCCTTTCCTCTGGCCAGGCGCGGCAGATAGTGGTTTTTCTGTTCCTCCGTACCGTAGTGCATCAGGAGTTCTGCCGGGCCGAGCGAATTCGGCACCATGACTGAAACCGACAGCGCGGAGCAGCGTGTCGAAAGCTTGGTTACTACCTGGGAATGAGCATAGGCCGAAAACCCGAGACCTCCATAAGTTCTGGGGATGATCATACCGAGAAAGCCTTTCTCCTTGATGTAGCGCCAGGCTTCCGGCGACATGTCATGCAATTCCGTCGTGACCTGCCAGTCATTGACCAAGGCACAGACCTGGTCGACCTCGTTGTCCATGAAGGACTGCTCTTCTGTCGTCAGCTTTGGCACCGGATAGGCCAGCAGTTTGTTCCAGTCTGGATTGCCCTGGAACAGATCGCCCTCCCACCACACCGTACCGGCTTCAAGTGCGTCCTGCTCGGTTTCAGACATCTGCGGCAGAATACTCTTGTAGGTTTTAAAGATGGCGCGTGAGAGCAGAACTCTACGCAGCGGAGGAAAGATCAATACCAGAACCGCGCTGATGCCTGCCAGGGTAACGAGCAACAAGAAGGTGTAAAGGATCATGGTCATTTCTCCTGTGTCGTGTCGGACGCGCCCAGTTGTTCATTGGACGCAACGGAAAACTGCGGCAGTGGCGCACGCAAGCCACCGAGAAGGAAGGGCATGAGCCGTTCGTAGAGATTTCTGGCTTCACTCTTGTGGCCTGAATCCTTGCCCGGAATGTTGTCAAGTTCAAAACTGGTGATGACCTGGAGGAGATCGATGCCCGCAATAGCGTAGGACATCGCCCCAAGCATGAAATGAAGGCGCCAGACAATTTCTGCCTTCGGTACGTCCGGCACGGCATGAAAAAGTGCTAACTTGTAGCGTTCGATCACCTCGGGATATTCGCTGGCGAAGACGGTACGGATGAATTCTGATGGATCGGTCAGCGTACGCCCCAACAACCGCAGAAAAGTCATGCCGCCCAGAGACTCATCCTCTCCAATGCGCAAAAGCGTACCGAAAAATGCTTCAAGTACTTGAGACGGTTTGAGTGGCGCTCCGTGAGCCTGCTGCTCAAGGGCATCAAGCACGGCCAGACGTTCACTGTTCAGCCAAGTCAGACGGCGCCGGAAAACCTCGCGCAGGAGGCCTTCTTTTGAGCCGAAGTGATAATTGACTGCGGCCAGATTGACTTCGGCCACACTAGTGATCATGCGCATTGACGTCCCCTCGTAGCCATATTCCATGAACTGGCGTTCGGCAGCATCAAGGATGCGCTCCCGGGTGTCCGGATTGATTTGATTGTCTGACATGAGTCATCCATTAATGCGCGGAATGAACGATAACATCCCAGGTCCAGAAAAGCCTTAATCAAACGTTCGTTTTAATAATAGTCGATCCCCTAGAGAATGCAATAATTATGTTGAGTGCCCACCGAGCAAACCGGCATACTCGACACTATCGAACTGACGGATAGCCCATAAACATGCGTCGCTCCTCCCGCAATTCCTACGACAACCGCCCGCCTACCGGCCAGAAGACGCAGGACACCCATGTCTGGCAAACGTTGAATAGCCTTGCTCCCTACCTGTGGCAATACAAATGGCGCGTGTTGCTTGCAGTTTCATGCCTGATTGCCGCAAAACTGGCCAATGTCACTGTACCCATTGTTTTCAAGGGGATGATCGACGAACTGACGAACACAAACCTGGCTCTCACTCTGCCGATACTGCTGTTGACGCTGTACGGAGCGCTCCGCTTTTCAAACTCTTTGTTCACCGAATTACGTGAAATTCTGTTTGCCCGTGTGACACAACAGGCTGTTCGTCGTATCGCCCTAGAAGTCTTTCGTCACCTGCACGCCTTGTCGTTACGCTTTCATCTTGAGCGCCAGACCGGCGGAGTATCGCGCGACATCGAGCGCGGCAGTCGCTCAATCTCCAGTCTGATTAGCTACACGCTGTACTCGATTCTGCCAACACTGGTCGAAATATCACTCGTTCTGGGCATTCTGATTGTCAAGTACGACAGCGGCTTCGTCGTGATCACTCTGCTTTCATTGACCGCCTACGTTGTATTTACCGTCAAGGTCAGCAACTGGCGCATCGGACTTCGGCGACTCGTCAACGATACCGACTCGGCAGCCAATACACAAGCGATCGACAGTCTGCTCAATTACGAGACGGTCAAGTATTTCAATAACGAGGACTATGAGGCTCGACGTTACGACGCGCACATGCTGAAGTGGGAAGTGGCGGCAACCCAAAGCCAGATCTCGCTCTCCTGGCTGAACCTCGGTCAGCAGATCATCATCGCCTTCGGGGTAACCGCCATGATGTGGCGTGCCGCATCCGGCGTTGTCGATGGACGAATGACAATCGGCGATCTGGTTCTGGTTAACGCCTTCCTTATCCAGCTCTACATGCCGCTCAGCTTTCTTGGCGTAGTTTATAGAGAAATTCGACAGTCGCTGGCTGACATCGAACGCATGTTTGACTTGCTCTCGGTGCATCGCGAAATTGCCGACGCTCCGGACGCTATCACGCTTCATTCGAAATCGGTTAGTGTGCGCTTTGAAAATGTCGAATTCGCCTACGAAGCAAAACGCCAGATTCTGTTCGGCGTAGACTTCGATATTCCTGCGGGACATACCGTCGCCGTCGTCGGCGAATCCGGCTCAGGAAAATCCACATTGGCTCGACTGCTCTACCGCTTTTACGACATTGATAGTGGAAGTATTTGCATCAACGGCCTCGACCTGCGCAAGCTGACTCAAACCAGCCTGCGCGCCGCGATAGCCATCGTTCCGCAAGATACCGTTCTGTTCAACGACACTATCTACTACAACATTCAGTACGGCCGACCGGCCGCAAGCCGTGAAGAAGTGTTGGCCGCCGCACAGGCCGCTCAACTTACGGAATTCATCGAAATATTGCCCGAAGGCTATGAAACACGAGTCGGCGAACGCGGCCTCAAACTTTCCGGTGGCGAGAAGCAACGTGTCGCCATTGCACGCGCACTTCTCAAGAATCCGCCGCTGCTGATCTTCGATGAAGCCACTTCAGCGCTCGATTCAAAGACTGAAAAAGCAATACAGGCAAGTCTGGACAACGCGGCACGCGGACGTACCACACTGGTCATCGCTCACCGACTATCGACCATCATGAATGCCGATGCGATTCTGGTCATGGACGGCGGACGTATTGTCGAGCGTGGCTCACACACGTCGCTGCTCGAGGCAAACAGCCGCTATGCGCAGATGTGGGCGCTACAGCAACAGGAGGAAAACGGGACAGTGGAGACCGAACCGGAATACATGGCGTAGACGTCAATCTTACGCAGCCAATGAAAAAGCCAGGCAGTGCCTGGCTTTTTCATTTCGAAACTTGAACAGCAAATCAGCTACGCTGCTTTGTCCTCAGCAACCTCGGTCACTTCCGGTTGATCAAGCAAGGAAACAAAAGCCATCGGCGCATTATCGCCATCACGGAAACCACACTTGAGAATACGCAGGTAACCGCCATTACGCACCGCATAGCGCGGACCAATTTCGTCAAAGAGCTTGACGACGATCTCACGATCACGCAGGCGGTCAAACGCCAGACGACGATTTGCGAGGCTAGGCTTCTTGCCCAAGGTAATGATCGGCTCTACGACGCGACGCAGCTCCTTGGCTTTCGGCAGCGTCGTCTTGATCGTCTCATGACGAAGCAAAGAGACAGTCATGTTGCGCAGCATCGCTAAACGGTGCGAACTGGTGCGATTAAGTTTACGGAGACCTAAACGGTGACGCATATCTATTCCTTCCTATTCTTGTCCGGGCAGCTTATTTATCGAGCCCGGCCGGTGGCCAACTCTCAAGCTTCATGCCCAGCGTCAAGCCGCGAGCGGCCAGCACTTCTTTGATTTCGTTGAGCGACTTGCGACCGAGATTCGGGGTCTTGAGCAACTCGTTTTCAGTACGCTGAATCAAATCGCCGATGTAGTAGATGTTTTCGGCTTTCAGGCAGTTCGCTGAACGAACCGTCAGTTCCAGATCATCCACCGGGCGCAGCAGCAGCGGATCAACTTGAACCGCCTTCTGATGCTCTATCGGCAGCGCGGTACCTTCCAGATCGGCAAAAACAGACAACTGCTCCATCAGGATGCGCGCCGCTGTACGAATCGCCTCTTCCGGCTCGAT
>JANNNT010000538.1:0-5561 GCA_031398685.1 Rhodocyclaceae bacterium
GGTCGCGGCGGCGCTGGTTTCGGCGTGGCTGATCACGATTGCCGAGATCCCGCAGCAGGTGATCGAGTTGCTGCGTCCGTTCATGGGCAACAAGATCCTGCTGATGGTCGCCATCAATGTGCTGATCGTGATCATCGGTACGGCGCTGGACATGACGCCGACGATCATGATCCTGACCCCGGTGCTGCTGCCGGTGGTGGTCGCCGCCGGCATCGATCCGATCTATTTCGGGGTGGTGTTCATCATCAACAACGCCATCGGCCTGGTGACGCCGCCGGTCGGAACCACGCTCAATGTGGTGTGCGGGGTGACCAAGGTCAGCATGGATCACATCATCGTCGGGGTGCTTCCGTTCATGGTCGCCCAGCTGGTGGTGATGAGCCTGCTCATCCTCTTCCCCGATCTGGTCCTGGTGCCCATGCGCTGGTTCATGAGTTGAGGCAAATGTTACAAGGCAACGCCAATTGGATTGATGTGGTAGCGCTGTAGGGTGGTGCAGTAGTTCTGTACGGATAGCCTCTCCGATTCGAGGTCGCCGGCTACAGCACGGCCACGGCGGTAGAATGTCGTGCAGTGGGTAAGCTTGAATGCTGACCCCTGACACTGACACAACGCACAACTATGCCATTGATGACTAAAACTTTTATACAGAGAGAACCTTTATGAAAAAAATCCTAGTGTTAAACGGCGTCAATTTGAACATGTTCGGAAAGCGTGATCCCAAGCAGTATGGAACGATCACTTTGGCCGAAATTGATACAAAGTTACAGGAACTCGCACAGGAGTTGGGTGTAGAGGTCGAGAGCTTCCAGACCAACCATGAAGGCACAATGTGCGAACGCGTTCATCAGGCGTTCGTCGACAAGGTGGATGCGGTGGTCATCAATGCCGGTGCCTGGACCCACTACAGCATTGGCTTACGTGACGCGCTCGCTATCCTGACGGTGCCTATTGTCGAGGTGCACATGTCGAACGTGCACGCGCGCGAGGCGTTTCGCCACCACTCGGTGTTTGCAGAAATCGCAAAAGGTCAGATTTGCGGCTTCGGTGCCGAAAGCTACCTGCTGGGCCTGCGCGCTGCCGTTAGCGCGATCAACTCTTGACCGAAGGTCTCGTTTGAGAATGGTGCGGCTCGTTCACAATGTGTGCGGACCGCCTCTGCTGCAGTAACTGATTGTTGGGGAACGCCCATGGCGTGCCATTTTGTGCACGTTCCAACTATGCGGCAGACTTGCGCAAAATCAGCACGTTGAATCGGTCTGACAATCGGGCACCACCAAGACGGAAACGGTCAGACCAACGCAGTAAAAATTATTTGCTACCACGTTCCACGCTTTGACCGAACACTTCGACACGACTTTTTCGTCTGTGCATGCCGGACTCGGCTCAAATCACCTTGCTGCCCACTTCTCATTATCTGCATGCTGCATACCGATTGTTTTCTGAGCGACATTGGACAAAACAACGACAGGGTTTGCATGCCTACCTTTATTAAATTTCAGGCATAACCAGTATCAAAATCATCGAATTTACAGAATGTCTACCTGCGCCTATATTTACGTCACGATCTTGGAGAAACGCTGATTTGCTCACCGGGGTCATCGGCGTTTTCGTGGAGTTTGGGGATAATTCTGTGTCTCCACAAGCATCCAAAACACGGCGGCTCTATTGCCTTCCGCTCATATCGCAAGGAGATTCGCTTGATCAGTGGCAAAACTAATTTGCTGCCTCTTTTTGGTTATCCGACCAAGGCCTTCAAGGCCCCGCTCATTTACAACCCCTGGTTCGACAAGAACGGGATTGATGCGGTGGTCGTTCCGATGGGCGTAAAACCGGAGGAATATCCGGCGGTGATGAAATCGGTATTCAAGCTCACCAACATCCCCGGCGCTCTGGTCACGATGCCGCACAAGGTCACTACGGTTGGATTGCTTGACGAGGTCACGACAGCGGTGAAGATTGCCGGGGCGTGCAACGCCGTTCTGAAGCGGCCCGATGGCACACTGCTGGGTGACATTTTTGACGGTACGGGATTTACGCGTGGCCTGCGACGCAAGGGTTTCATCTTCGAAGGGGCTAAATGCCTGGTGGTCGGATCCGGCGGCGTGGGCTCGGCGATTGCCGCTTCGCTCGCCGCCGAGGGGGTGGCCGCGATCACGACCTTCGACACCCGTCCCGAATCGGCGGAAGGCCTCGCGTCGCGGCTGCGTCAGCACTATCCGAAGCTGGTGGCCCGCACCGGAGTCAACGACGCCGCAGGTTACGACCTGGTGGTGAACGGCACGCCGCTCGGGATGCCCGGAGATCCGCTTCCCATGGATATCACCCGCCTTGCGCCATCGACTTTCGTCGGCGAGGTGGTGATGAAGACCGAGATCACGCCACTGTTGCACGCAGCGAAAGATCGCGGGTGTCGTTTCCAGATCGGCACCGACATGTTGTTCGAGATGATTCCCGCGTACCTCGAATTCTTTGGCTACGGCACAACCACGCCGGAAGAGCTTCGTGCGGTATCGAAGGTGGTGTACTGAACATGAGGATGTCGAAGCCGGTGGCCGATCCAGGAGGTTTGGGCGGAAACAATCTCGTCTGATTACAATTGATCCTGCCTTGGGCGTCTTTCCAAGCATGGCGTAGCAGAAACACCGTAGTACGTTGAAACAGCAGGTGTCTAGCCCGGCGATTGCCGCCGAAGTATTTTTCACGATGAAGGAGATGGCTCATGAACAAGGCTTTTAAAGGATTAGTTGCAGTTACCTCAGCCTGCGGTTTAATGCTGGCGGCGGGCACAGCCAATGCGCTGGATATCAACGAGCGCGTTCTTAGATTCGCGACGAGCAATGTTGAAGGGAATCCTCAACACGATGGGCTTGTAAAGTTTGCAGAGTTAATGAATGCAAAGAGTGGCGGAAAAATCGTGGTCAAGGTGTTCGCTAGCGGCAGTCTTGGCAAAGACATTCAAGTGCTTTCGTCGATGCAGGGCGGCACTGTCGACGGGGCAAGCATGAATACCAATTTGTTGGTTGGGATTGCCAAAGATGCTGGACTCGTCGATTTACCTTATCTCTTTGACAACGAACATGAGGCTTACGCCGTTCTTGACGGCCCGTTTGGGAAGAAGATCCACGCACAACTGGAACCCAAGGGACTCGTCGGCTTGTCCTATTTCGATATGGGCTATTACAGCCTGCACAACAGCACGCACCCGATTACCAAGATTGAGGACGTTAAGGGTCTTAAGATGCGGGTAACAGAAACCCCGGTAACGATCGATACCTTTAAAGCCTTTGGTGCGAGTGCAGTCCCATTACCTTATGTTGAGCTCTTCAGCGCTCTTGAGGCGAAGATTGTGGATGGCGGGGGGCAACCTCCGCTCAATATGATTTACGGCAAGATTGGAGAAGTCTCGAAGTTCTATTCCGTGAATCGTTATTCCTATACGCCAGTATCGCTTCTGATAAGCAAGAAAACACTGGACAAGTTGACGGGCGATGAGAAGAAAATTGTGATGGACGCCGCCAAGGAAGCGAGCGACTACCAGCGTCAAGTGTCGCTGAAAAAATCAGCCGATTGCATGGAACAATTGAAGAAGAGCAAAACGGTAGTCAATGAAATTTCCCCGGCGGAAATGACACGCTTCCGCGAAGCAACGAAGCCCGTGGTCGAGAAGTATTTGAAAGTATACGACGCAGAACTAGGCAAGGAATTGTTTGCCGAGATTGCCAAGTATCGCGCCAAGAAATAATCGGCTCAGTCGCCAACAACTGTAAGCGCGTGATAGAACATCGGCGTCGCCTGACCCTGCTCGGGCGACGCCGATCTCACAAGCCCCCCCAGCGATAAGCCGCAGTTAGATGGAAGGAATTTAGCCAGATCTTTAGGATAAAGTAGGAGCACTTCCAATTTGAAGCAGATCGATTTTTATGAACGAAGCCGCCGAGCACAAAGACTTTCTTGATCCAAGGGACTTGAGGCTGCTGGATATCCTCTACACCACCCGGAGCGTGACCAAGACAGCAGAACGCTTGGGGCAGACTCAACCGACCATCAGCTCCTTGCTGAAGCGCATCCGTGATCAGGTTAAAGACCCGCTCTTTGTACGTACTTCGGAAGGCATGACTCCTACGCCCCGTGCCGAAATTGTGGTGAGCAAGGCGCGAGAAATTCTCGAGGCGATGCGCCAGATAACCGAGGAACTCCCTCGTTTTGATCCGATAACCTCTACCCGAACCTTCAGGATGTGCGTGCCAGACGGGGCTCAAACCACCTTGCTGCCCAGCATGTTGCAACACATTCGCAACTGTGCGCCCAATGTAAAGTTCGAGGCTTTACCGCTGGATAAAAACACGCCGGGCTTGCTTGAGAGCGGCGAGGCCGATCTGGCGTTTGGTGGTTTCGTTCCCCACATGGTGGCAGGGTTCTATCAGCAAACCTTGTTTGAGCAGAATTACATTTGTCTTGTCAGCGCCAAACACCCGCGGATCACGAATCAGTTAACGCTTGAGGACTTCCAGCGCGAGGCGCACGTCGCGTTTGGCTATGGCAGATCTTTTGCACTGATTGAAGCCGAGATGAAACAGCAGAATATCGAAAGACGGGTAATGGTTTTCCTGCCCGGAGTGCTCGGCGTTGTAAAAATCATTGCTGCGACCGACATGATCACGACACTCCCCGGCCAAATCGGGACGATGCTGGCTAATACCAGGAGCGACACGGTACGGCTCTTTCCGTGCCCTGTTCCGATGCCAAATGTTGTAGTCAAGCAATTCTGGCACTCCCGCTATCATCGCGACCCAGGAAACCAATGGCTACGTGTCATTTGTGCCCATCAGGCGCGTCTGGGCATGATGCAGATATCAGAGGGAGAAATACCGGAACATCAGGCTACTCTTATCGATTGAACGACAGGTCAGCGTCAATGCGGTTCAATAGGTGATGCACATCGGTTATGTGGCGTAAGCAGAAACCGGGCGGCATTTGTTCCAAGGCTTCCCGCTTTCCAATTCTTCGACCAAATCAGAGCGAACGGACGTCAGGTCTATCCGCTCCGAATCAATGGCTTCGGCTATGTACATTCCAAGATTGGCCACCGCAAAATTCTGACAGCCCGTTCCGTGCAATACGTGGCTAGAAAATGAAGTGACAGAGGCGGCAACATGGCGATTCCTGCCATTGACCTTAGCGATCTATACTTCGGCTCTCGGCCATGAACGGACTGCCGCAGCCTCCACGAACCGGCCATTCAGATGACAGCTCCGTTCAGGTAGCTGCCATTCGCCGCGCAGCCACATCCGCTCCTTCTCCGCCATTGGCGTCGCTCAGCGTCCGAACATGTTTCAGCGTAATGGCGGCAATCTGACGAGTTTCTTCTATTGGGCCATATCAGATTGTCATTTAACTCATGAAGATCGGCTGTTGATCGGCAAACCTGTCCTCATCCCACCAGTCGCGAAAGTTGCGGATCATTGCGCAACAGCAAGCACCACCGTGCGACGGCCGACAGTTCTGCTGTAGGGTTTGTAATCTCGCGAACGCGAGCCCGCACATGAAAAAGCCCCTCG
>JANNNT010000540.1:0-2017 GCA_031398685.1 Rhodocyclaceae bacterium
ATGCCCGGCAGCCGCCCAACGTGCCCTATCCAATCGGTGCTCAGGCGGGCTCGTCGGTGACCGCGGTTGGCGCGAGCAGTCCGCCAGCTCCGATTGATCATCATTCCGCTTTGCGCAGTTCTGGCTGGCCAGTTCGGGACCAGGGTCAACGCGGTACATGCGTGGCCCATGCCATGGCTGCGTGCAAGGAGGCGCTGGCTGTGCGCGCCGGCGCGCCATCGGATCAGTCGGAGCAGTTCCTTTTTTGGGGCGCAAAGCAGCTGGATCCAAGTGCGGCGGATGGCACGTTGCACGGGTACGCGCTTGCTGCGTTGCATAGTCATGGCCTGTGTGGGGAGTCGCTATGGCCGTACGTGTCGATGCCCTCGCCAGCGTCGGTACACCAAGGCCCACCACCCAGCCCGGCCATTGCAGCAGCGCGCTCGGCGCTGCACGTCGGGGGCGGCGTCACATCGCCGTCGAATGCCCAGGCTCTGTACCAAGCTTTGTTGCGCGGCCCAGTTGCGATTGGGGTGCCCGTCTTCGCCGATCCTGCGAACCCCGCCAAGGACAACTGGAACATCGGCGGAATGATGGAGTACGGTCGCGTCATGGAGCCGCCGCGGAGATCGGTTGTCGTCGGAGGTCATGCCGTTTGCGTTCTAGGGTTCGCGCCCGACGCCAGAGAACCTGCCGGGCAAGGGTGGTTCATAATCCGCAACTCATGGGGAACTTCGTCCTGGGGTAGCTGGCTCCCTCATGGAACCTATTGGGGGCCCGAGTCGGGCTACGGTCAGATTAGCTGGTCTTATGTGGACTCCTACCTTTGGGAACTTTGTTGGCTCTACTAGCCTCCGGTGAAGACTGCAAGGGAGGGCACCATGGAATTACGCGCTGACAACAGCATCGTCGCGAGCCCTGGCAACTTCGCGTCTCGCATCGTGGATGGAGACCTCTTGGTGCCGGTGGCGTTGGCAGACTTCGCACGGGAGCAGCACATTTTTACGGCCGAAGAGCTAGTCGGGTATGTTGACGCGTTCCCTTCATCCGTTGCCGAATCCCTTGGGTGGAGGTCACAAGCTGTGACCTTGGCGGCTCGGCGGCTGCATGACCAGCTATTGCGGGCAGGATATCGGCTGAGTCGTGGTGGCCCAAAGCGCGTGTACGGTTTCGGATAGGGCTGAGCGCATCCAGGTCGCGGCACAGGCAAACAGACGTTCGTCAGCCCACCTGGCTCCTACCGCACCGCCTTGAGTTCGTCGCCGACAGATAACCGCGTCGCGCTGCGTGACGATGGAGGTAGGCTTCGATCTTGCGGCGCATGCGGAGGGGCGACGCCTTGGTGCCTGGACCCGGCAGTATCTGGCGCTGAAACATGGGGTCGATCTGACCCGTTCGACGATGGCGGCGTACCACGATGGTGGGCAGCAAGACGGGCAGTTCTATGACTGCGCTCGGAGCGGATGCCCAAGCAGTAGCCGACCACCAGCATGCGAACCATCAGCTACGGATCGATCTCGCAGGTCACTGAGGTCCAAGAACCGATCAATGCCGCGCAGAAGGTGATCACGCGGAACGTGATCGCGGCGCAACACGCGCCGCATTTCGGTCGTCATGCGCCATCCGCCATACCGATCGGACAGTGTCGGGAGTCATTGAATTGTCCGGTCCTTCGCAAACAGTCTGTCCGGTTTGTGGCGCAGCGATGCGGCCCCGCTCATCCGCGCCTCCTGGACCGCGATCTCGCACTCGGCCATGATCGCAAACCTCCACGCCCCAAAGACGCAAACGAACCCGTCGTCGAAGGCAAAGCGAATGGCCACACCCACCGTCTGTGTTGTTGCCGCCGCGCTGCTCCTGGCCCTCGCGCGCACCGCCGCAGCCCAAGACTTCGTGGCCGAGCGCCGGCGCATGGTGGACGACATCAGCGCGCTGGTTCGCGAGACGCGCGCCGAGATCGGTAGAAGAGCCTTCGATGAGCGCGTGATGACGGTCATGGCTCGAGTGCCGCGCCACGAGTTCGTCCCGGCGGGCCAGG
>JANNNT010000622.1:0-5029 GCA_031398685.1 Rhodocyclaceae bacterium
GAACCCGGATCACCAGCTCTTTTCGGCCAGCGTGCAGGAAGACGTTTCCTTCGGCCCGATCAATCTCGGCCTGGACGATAACACCGTGCGTCGCCGGGTCGCCGAGGCGCTGCACGCGGTCGGCATGGCCGGCTACGCCGAAAAGGCCGTACACAACCTGAGCTTCGGCCAGAAGAAACGTGTCTGCATCGCCGGCGTGCTGGCCATGGAACCCGAGCTGCTGGTGCTCGACGAACCGATGGCCGGCCTCGATCACCGAATGCGGATGGAGTTTCTGGCCGTGCTCGATAGCCTGCATGAGCGGGGGATCACCCTGCTGCTGGCCACCCACGACATCGATTTCGCCTACCGCTGGGCGGAGCGCATTCACCTGATGGACGCGGGCGCGTGTACCGCCTCGCTGGCGGCGGCCGAGCTGGCGGATTGCGGCGATGCCCTGTCGGCGCTGGGCCTGCCGCTACCGACCGTCGTCGAACTGCAGCGCCGGCTGAGCGCGCTAGGCCTGCTCCCGAAGAACAGCGCACCGCGCAGCCACAGCGAACTGCTGGCCCTGCTCGAAACAAGAACTCATGAAAAGGAAGCGGCATGTCGCTAACCCACTGGAGCACCAGCTGATGCCGGGCAAAATCTGGTTTGTCGGCGCCGGCCCGGGTGATCCCGACCTGATCACGGTCAAGGGCCGCCGCTTGCTCGAAGCGTCCGGTGCCATCCTCTACGCTGGTTCGCTCGTCGACCAGGCGGCGACCTTGTTCGCCCCGCCGGCCTGCGAAATCCGCGATTCGAAGGACATGACGCTGGACGAGATGACCGCCTGGCTGCTCGATCAGGCCACACGCCACGCCACCGTCGTCCGCTTGCAGACCGGCGATCCCGGCCTCTACGGCGCGCTGATCGAAATGACCCGGCCGCTCACCGCCGCCGGCATCGACTGGGCGGTGGTGCCCGGCGTCTCGTCGGCCATGGCCTCGATGGCCGCCGCCGGCGAAACGCTGACGCTGCCCGAAGTGACGCAGACGGTAATCCTCACCCGCGTCGCCGGGCGCACGCCGATGCCCGAGGGTGAAGACCTCGAAGCGCTGGCCAGCCATCACTGCACGCTGTGCATCTACCTGTCGATCACCCTGCTGCACGAGGTCCAGAAAGCGCTGCGCGCCGCCGGCTGGGCGGACGACGCGCCGATTCTGGTGGTGCAGAAAGCCAGCTGGCCGGGCGAGGAAAAAATCATTCGCGGCACGTTGGCCGACATCAAGCAGAAATGCCAGGCCGAGAAAGTCGGCAGCCAGGCCATGATCGTCGCCAGCCCGACGCTCGGCGCGGCCGAGTGGGAAACCCTGGCCCGCTCCAAACTTTACGACCCATCCTTTACGCACCGCTTCCGCCGTGGTTTTGTGAAAAATTCGGAGAACACCCATGGATAAAACAACCTTACTACTCGTCGGCCACGGTTCGCGCAACCACGACGGCAACAAGGAAATCCTGCATTTTGCCGCCCAGTGGCGCGAGCGCCACGCGGACTGGCGCATCGAAGTCTGCTTCATCGAACACGCCGAGGTGTTGCTCAACGACGGCCTGGATCGCGCCGCCAAAGGGGCGCAGCGCGTCGTGCTGATTCCCTTCATCCTCAACGCCGCCGGCCACGTCAAGATGGAGTTGCCGGCGGCGCTGGAAGCGGCCCGGGTTCGTCACCCGGCGGTGGCGTTTATCGTCACCCGCCACCTCGGCATGGGGCGCGAAATCCTCATCGTCCTGCAAGGCCAGCTCGACCGCCTGATGAAGGCGCTCGATGTGCCCGATCCGCAAACCACCGGCGTCATCCTGCTCGGCCGCGGCTCGTCGGACGCCGGAGCCAATGGCGAACTGGCACGCATGGCGCGCTGGATCTTCGAGGCCAACGATCATGAACTGGTCGACCTGGCCTTTACCGGCGTCACCTGGCCACGCCTGGAAATCGCCGTGCAGCGCCAGGTGAAGCTGGGCATGACGCAAATCTGCGTCGTGCCGGTGTACCTGTTCACCGGCGTGCTGATCGAACGCATCAAGGCGCAGGTCGAACGCCTGAAGCAGCAGTATCCGCAGATTGCCTTCGCGCTGGGCACCCATTTCGGTTTCGACCAGGGGATCTTCGACCTGCTCGACGCCAAGGTGGCCGGCCGCGAGCTGGCGGCGGGCGGCCTGCTCGAATGCGACGGCTGCAAGTATCGCGAAGCCGCCGAAACCGAGCACCTGCTCGATCACAGCCACACCGCGACCGGCGGCTGCGCCCATGCGCATTGACCCTCCCGTAGGCGCCCAGTTTTACTGGGCGATTGCAGCCGGTCAGCAATCGAACGCCCTTCGCGCAGAGAATCTGCGCTCCTACAAAACACTCTGAGCTGCCATGACGACCAATACCATTACTGAACAACTGACCGCCGCCGGGCGGGCCATCGAGCACGATTCCTTCGCCATCATCGACGCCGAAGTTGGCCCGCACAACTACAGCGCCGAGCAATGGCCGCTGGTGCGCCGCATGATCCACGCCAACGCCGACTTCGAGTTCAACGGCCTGACCGTCTTTCACCCCGACGTGATGCACGCCGGCCTGGCTGCCCTGCTCAAGGGCGGCACGCCGATCGTCGCCGATGTCGAGATGATCTGCGTCGGCTTATCAAAGCCGCGTCTCAAGCACTTCGGCATGAGCACGCATCACTACATCTCCGACCCGGACGTGATCGAACTGGCCAGGGCCGAGGAAACGACCCGCGCCGTGCAAGCCATGCGCAAGGCACAGCGGCTGGGCACGCTCGACGGCGCGATTGTCGGCATCGGCAACGCGCCGACCGCCCTGATCGAAGTCATCCGCCTGATCCGCGAAGAGGGCGCCAAACCGGCGCTGATCGTCGGCATGCCGGTTGGCTTCGTTTCGGCGGCCGAAGCGAAGGATCTGCTGATGACGGTGAACGACATTCCGTGGGTTGCCATTCGCGGCCGCAAGGGCGGGTCGACGCTGGTGGTCGCCGCCATTCACGCCCTGCTCGGCCTGGCCGAAGCGGCGCAAAAACGGGCGGCATGAACGAAACCGCCAGCAGCGAGCCGGCCACCGAGCCGCCTTACGGCAGTCACGCCGGCAAGGTGCGCAAGGGTGACGGTCGCCGCCAGCGCGGCAACCGCACTGGCTTTACCACCGGCGCCTGCTCGGCGGCGGCGGCACGCGCCGCGACGCTCGGCCTGGTCAACGGCGAAGTGCCGGACAGCGTGCTGTGCCGCCTGCCCAATGGCCAGGAGGTGACCTTTGCCGTGATCGACGGCTGCGTTGCCGGCGAAGGGGTGCAGCGCACCGCCCACGCCGTCATCGTCAAGGATGCCGGCGACGACCCGGATGCCACCAATGGCGCGCATTTGACCGCCGACGTTCGCCTGCTCCCCAGCCGCGCCGGTGAAATCACCCTCAAGGGCGGCCCCGGCGTCGGCACCGTGACCAAGGAAGGTCTCGGGCTGGAGGTCGGCGGCCCGGCGATCAACCCGGTTCCGCGGCGCAATATCCGCGACAACGTCGCTGCCGTGGCCGCCGAACTGCTCGCCCACGACGGGCTGGAAGTGAGCATCTCCGTCCCCGGCGGCGACGAGATGGCGAAGAAGACGCTGAATGCGCGGCTCGGCATTCTCGGCGGCATTTCCATCCTCGGCACCACCGGTATCGTGCGCCCATATTCGACCGCCGCCTTCCGCGCCAGCGTGGTCCAGGCCATTGATGTCGCTGCGCGTCAGGGGCAGCGCAGCGTGGTGTTCACCACCGGCGGACGCACAGAAAAATTCGCCATGCGCCAGTTGCCGGAACTCGACGAATCCTGTTTCGTGCAGATGGGCGACTTCGTCAAGGCGGCGTTTGCCACCGCCAACACGCACCGCATGACGCACATCCATGTCGGCGCGATGGCCGGCAAACTGACCAAGATGGGGCAGGGCTTGTCCGTCACCCACGCCTGGAAGGCCGAGATCGACCGCGACCTGCTCGCCGCATCGGCGCAGGAAGTCGGCGCAGCGCCCGATCTGGTCGAAGAAATCCGTTCCGCCGAAACTGCGCGCTTCGCCGCCGAACGCCTCGCCGCCATGGGGCTGACCGTCGATTTCCACCGCGCCCTGGCCAAAAAAGCCATCCGCAGCCTCAAATCCTGTTACCCGGGTTCCTATCACCTAACCGTCCACGTCTGCGATTTCGAAGGGCGGTTCATTGTTCGCGTGGAAGAAGATGAAGCCCTCTAACTTTTGCAGCCTGATTGGCATTCTCGACGACGGCTGGTGCGGTTTGTCCGATACCGCCCGCCAGCGCCTGGCCAGGGCCGATGTGGTGATCGGCGCCGGGCGCACGCTGGAACTGGTTCGTCCGCACCTGCCGGCAACGGCCACGCTGAAAGACATGGACGGTGCCCTCGGCCAAGTGCCGGACTGGATCGGCCGCGCCCGTGAAGCCGGCCAGACGGTCGTTGCGCTGGCCACCGGCGACCCGCTGTGCCACGGCATCGCCTCGTGGCTGACCGGCAAACTCGGGCGCGACGGCTTCGAGATTCTGCCCTCGGTGTCCACGCTGCAACTCGCCTTGGCCCGTTTCAAGCGGCCCTGGCAGGACGTAAAAATCGCCTCCTGCCACCATGCCGACGCCGGCGAATGGTTTATTGGTGCGACGCCCGAACATGGCCTCTACCCGCTGCTGCGCGCCATCGCCCTACATTCCTGTGTCGCCGCCTTTACCGGCCCGGGAAACAACCCGGCCCGGCTGGCGCGGGCGCTGATCACGGCCGGGTATGGCGAAGACGCACGACTCTCGGTGGCCTGTCGCCTGCTCTTGCCGGATGAACACCTGTTCCCCGACCTCACCGCCGCCGAGGCGGCCGCCATGGATTTCCCCGAACCGAATGTCGTCCTCATTGAACGCCCGCCCGAGGCGCGGCAACCCGCTTTCGGCCTTGACGATCTGGAGTACCTCCAGCGCACGCCGGAAAAAGGCCTGATCACCAAGCAGGAAGCACGCGCCCTGTCGCTGGCCAAACTG
>JANNNT010000626.1:0-6534 GCA_031398685.1 Rhodocyclaceae bacterium
ACGCCGGACTCAACGGCCGCCAGTTGTACGGCTCCGTCGCTGTTCAACAGTATTGCTGAAACGTGCACCCTTGAAATGACGAACAGCTGTACCGGCACCATGTCCGCAAAGGTGGCTGCCGCCAGCGACACCCGAACGATCTACAAATCTGACGGAGCCGGTGCGCTGCAAAACTTCGAGTATGCCAATCTCAATGCTGCCGACTTTTCCGCAACAGGCTTGAGCCAGTGGTCGGTTCTCTCCGCAACACAGAAGACAGCCGCAGCCGGCGTGAATCTGGTCAATTTCCTGCGCGGTCAAACCGGTTATGACGAACGGACAAGCAATACGCCGGCCAACCGACTCTTTCGCGCCCGTGAGACAACGCTGGGGGATGCGCTGGAATCGCAGCCATCCTTCATCAGCAAGCCAGTGTTCAGCTACGCTGACCCAGGGTACGACACCTACAAGGCGGCGCAAGCCTTAAGGGCAGGGACGGTGTTCCTGGGAGCCAACGACGGCATGATGCACGCCTTTGCCGGCGACACGGGAGTTGAGCGCTGGGCTTACGTCCCGAGCGTAGTTATCCCCAACCTGTGGAGACTGGCCGACAAGAACTACGCAACCGCTCACCGCAACTATGTAAACGGTAGCCCGACCATCTCGGATATCTGCACAGAAAACTGCACCAGTGCTTCGACTGCCGTATGGAAGACAATCCTGGTCGGCGGGCTCAACGCCGGCGGGCGAAGTTACTACGCGCTTGACATCACCGATCCGGCCACTCCCGCCCTGCTATGGGAAATCTCATCTTCGGATACCGGCTTCTCAAACCTGGGCTTCAGCTACGGCCAGCCGGTAATCACCAAAAAGACGGACGGTACGTGGGTGGTCTTGCTAACCTCCGGATATAACAATACAAGCCCCGGCGATGGGAAAGGCTACCTGTATGTTCTGGATGCCGCCACTGGCGCTAAAATCAGTGAAATTGATACCGGTGCGGGCGACACCACAACCCCAAGCGGACTAGCCAAGATTTCGGCGTGGAACGACTTCAAAGGTTTGAATAACACGGCAGGTTACGTCTACGGGGGCGATCTTTTGGGGAATCTCTGGCGTTTTGACATAAATACCGAATCGTCGCTGCTCCTTGCCACGCTGAAGGACTCGTTCGACAATCCACAGCCCGTAACCACGACGCCGATGCTGGGGCAGATTAAAGGACAACGCGTTGTATTTGTCGGGACGGGGAAGTATCTCGAGGTATCCGATCTGACCAATCTGGCCCAACAAAGCCTCTACGCCATCAAGGACGACAACACGGCAACAACACTAGTCAATGCACGGGACTCGCTGGTGGCGCAAACGATTACGACGACTGGCGATGAGACACGCACCGGAAGCAACAATGCGGTGAACTTTGTCACCGGTCACGGGTGGTATATCGATTTTCCGGGGGTTGTCGTTCCGCCCTCTGCTACGCCCGTCCCTTCTGGAGAGCGCGTCAACATTGACATGAAACTGGTACAAGGCACGCTCCTTGTGGCCACGATTGTGCCGTCAAACACCGTTTGCTCGCCGGGCGGTTATGGCTGGTTTAATTTCTTCAACTACGCAACAGGTGGCTCCGTCGAGCCCTTGTCCCTTGTCTCGTCGAAGTCCGGCGCTCCAATCGTCGGTATCAGCTTCTTTTATATCGGTCAGGAACCTAAATTCCAGATCACTGACAATACAGGCGAGGTCAAGGACGTAGAGCCGCCCGTCAAGCCAACAGGCCCCGCTTTTGTGGGTAAGCGGCTTATCTGGCGCGAACTGATTCCATGATTGATTCAGATTTGTTGTGACAACTCGAAACAGCAACACGTTATCTTGTAGGTTGGGGAGGTCGTGACCAGACCGGCCTCCCCGATTTTTGGATGGAATAAAAGAGTCTTCCGCGCGGAAGATCAAGCCGCCCCGATCACGCCCCTTGCGACCCTTCTGCGCCAGCAGACGAAGGACTGGCAGACGGCTTTCATTAGCGCGTAGGCGAGCACACCAACGACAACAACGCGCTGGCTCGAAAAGCAGGATGAATCAAGTCCTGCCCGAATCCTGCCGTTTCCGCTCAAGCGGCAGCCATATCCGGAATACGGCCCCTTGACCGGGGGCGCTGCTTACATCGATGCGTCCGTGATGTTTGGCAACAATGCTGTAGGCAACGGATAAACCCAGCCCTTGACCAGAGCCCACCGGCTTCGTTGTAAAAAACGGCTCGAAAACCCGTTTCAGGTTTTCGGGCAGAATCCCGGCACCACTATCTTCGACCTCGACCCAAACCATCTCGCCTTCAGTGCCGGTGCGCAATACGATACGCCCCGCTCCCGATATAGCTTGGTGCGCATTGACCAGGAGATTCATGAACACCTGATTGAGTTGCGAAGGCATGCATTCGATCTGGGGAACACCCGCGAATTCTCTTACGATTTCGGACTTGCCCTTGAGATCGCTGGCAAGCACGGCAAGGGTGCTTTCAAGGCACGCTTCGACACTTGCCCATTGCAGTTCCGTCTCGTCAATCCGGGAAAAATCCTTGAGATCCTGAACAATTCGCCGGACCCGTTCAAGACCACTACGGCTCTCGGCGACCAGCGCCTCAACGTCCTCAAAAATGAAATCAAAATCCATGAGCTTCTTCGTCTCCTGGATTTTCGCGAGTAGCGCGGAGTCGGCAACCGTGGCCCCGATTTGATCGTAAGTCGCAATCAGACTGAACAGATCCTTGGTATAACGCTCCAGGCTGCTCAGGTTCGACGTAACGAATCCAATCGGATTATTGATCTCGTGCGCCACTCCCGCGGCCAATTGACCGACTGCAGCGAGTTTCTCAGATTGTAGAAGCTGATTCTGCGCGTCCTCCAGTTTGCCAATCAATACCTGTTGCGCTCGCTTTTCCTTCTCCAACTCGGCAATGGCTTCGTTCAAGCGCCCCTGAAACAGGGCGGTATCGGTGAAATCCACGAGTGTGACGCAAACGAGTTCGACTTCGCCGCTACTGTTTTTCTGCGGCAGCAAGATGCAATTCTGGCGCATCGCATCAACGCCGCCGGTGATCGGTCGGTTATGGTGAAAGCGGAAAAGAAACGGGCGCTGCTCCCATGAGGTAAACGCGTAGTTCTTGAGCACAAAAACGCTCTCGATCTTTCGTTCAAGCCATTTTCGAGGCAACTCAGGGAAACACTCAAAAAGGTTTTTTCCTATCACCTCTGCGGCGGCATGCTGGCTGTGTGTCGCCATGAAGCGGTTCCACAAGACGACGTGAAAATCGCGGTCTACAGCGAAAATTCCGACTTCTATCCGTTCGACGATAAACTCAAGCAACTCAGCAGATGGGGCACCAGGCATGATCAGAGCGACTCGAGGAACTTGTCGAGCGCCCGACCGAGGACAAGGATTTCGTCAGCAGGCATCAGCACGATCAGATGGCTGGCAAAACTCTTCTTCTCCAGCGTGAAGCGAACCTCAAGAAAGAGAGCCCGGCCAGCAATCAATTCCTCGGGGCGAATCAACTGCGCCGGGGAAACATCCAACCCCATTACCGAGGGCGCAGAAAACCCGATGTCCGCCTCAAGTGTCTCGGCGATACTCCCCAAACAAGCGCCAACCAGAATGTTCGCCACATCGAGCAAAAGTTCCTGCTCTTCGACACTGTCAGCTTCCTCGTAGCCCATCAATTCCGCGAGTTGGTCGCTACGCCCACCGGAAAACACAACGATAACTTCTCCGCGAAGCTGGCCGTGGAAGGCCTGGCGTACCGCGTTGACGGTCTCGTCGCCAACAAAACGGGAAAGCATGGCAGGAATACCCTGGCGATCAATATGGGCGATGCGTGGTATCGAAAGGCTTACGAACTCGCCCCATATTTTGGCAATTGACGATCCGGCCTGTCCCATGCCGATATTGGCGATTTCCTGCAAAGCATCGCGTTGATCCTCGGTAAGGTCAAAGTTCTCTACAGCAGTCATACCACTATCCCGTATTTCTTCAGCACTTCGCTCAGGCCATCAGCGGTCACTGGTTTGCGGATAAAAGAAATGGCGCCAAGCTTCTGGACACGCTCCTGCGCCAGTTCCTGAACATCCGCTGACACCACAATCACCAGGCAATTCAGATCCTCCTTGCGCAGTGTTTCGAGCACCTCATAGCCATCCATGTCCGGCATCGTCAGATCGAGAAACATGACATCCACTTTGCCGGAACGATACGCCGCAAGCGCCTCAAAACCGTTTGTAGCCTGCGTTATCTCGATATCCCAATCGGAAGGCAGCGCGCGGATAAGCATCTTTCGAGCGATAGGCGAATCATCGACCACCAGGACGGAAACAGGCATTGCACTTCTCCCTTGAGTAGCGTTGACTATAGCCTAAAGCGTTCGACAGAAGCGCCACAACGGGGTCCGTTGCTTTAGGCAAGGCCAAAATCAAGGCGAAAAAAAACCCCGCTGATTCAGCGAGGTTTTCCTTGAACCACAGCCCAATTACTTCAGCTTGGTTTCCTTGTACATAACGTGCTTCCGTACCTTGGGATCATACTTGCTGATCTCCATTTTTCCCGGCATGGTTTTCTTGTTCTTGGTCGTGGTATAGAAATGACCGGTACCCGCGGTCGATTCCAGCTTGATCTTTTCACGCATGGCTGCAGCTCCTTATCAGATTTCGCCGCGTGCGCGCAAATCAGCGAGCACAACGTCGATACCATTCTTGTCGATAGTGCGCAGACCAGCCGTGGATACGCGCAAACGCACCCAGTGGTTTTCGCTTTCAACCCAGAAACGGCGGTACTGCAGATTCGGGAGGAAGCGGCGCTTCGTTCTATTGTTGGCATGGGAAACATTGTTCCCTACCATCGGGCCTTTACCCGTTACTTGGCAGACACGCGCCATGATTGTTGCTCCAGTTGATCTTGGGAAGAAAGCCGGCAATTTTAGCCTAAATAGCCGGGTTATTTCAAGCTATTTCTGATAGTTTTGTTATATCAACCCTCGCTCAGCAAACGACAAGGGCTGGGACTGACCTGCCACAATGAAGTGATCAAGCACGCGAACATCCACTAAAGCCAATGCCTGCTTGAGCTCCCGGGTCAGAAACTCGTCGGCAGAAGACGGCTCGGAAACCCCGGAAGGATGATTGTGTGCCAAAACCACAGCCGCAGCATTATGCCACAACGCCTTCTTGACGACCTCTCTTGGATAGACGCTAGTTTGTGTGAGAGTACCGCGAAACAACTCTTCGGCCGCAATCAGGCGGTTTTGTGCATCCAGCCAGAGGGCAAAAAACACCTCGTGCGGCAAACCAGCCAGATGCAGGCGAAGATAATCGCGCACCGCGCCCGGCGTCGCAAAGGCGTTGCCCTGCTTCATTTCTTCCGCCAGTGCCCGGCGTGACATTTCCAGAACCGCCTGCAACTGGACATACTTGGCCGGCCCCATGCCATGGATGGACGAAAGAGACTCCTGTGTCGTCGCAAATAGGCGATTAAGGCTGCCAAAATGACGGATCAAGTCACGCGCCAGATCGACGGCGCTCTTTCCCTTTACGCCAACGCGCAGAAAAATTGCCAGCAGTTCGGCGTCGGAAAGCGCTGCCGCGCCTTGCGCCAGCAAACGCTCGCGCGGGCGCTCATCCTCAGGCCAGTCCGTAATTGCCATGGTGTAATCTCGGTTAAAATGTTTGGTCAAGCATTCTAACCAAGCTATCGGATCATCCGCATGGAATTAACAGGAAAACGCATCGTCCTCGGCGTCACTGGCGGTATTGCCGCCTACAAAGCGGCCGAACTTGTTCGCCTGCTGATCAAGCAGGGCGCGCTCGTACAGGTGGCAATGACCGAGGCGGCCACCCATTTCGTCACCCCGGTCACCTTCCAGGCGCTCTCGGGCAATCCAGTATTTACCGACCAGTGGGACCCGCGTGTCGCCAATAACATGGCGCACATCGATCTTTCGCGAGAAGCCGATGTGCTATTGGTCGCGCCGGCTTCGGCCAATTTCCTCGCCAAGGTGGCCAACGGTCTGGCCGACGATCTTCTGAGCACTCTGACTCTGGCGCGCGACTGCCCCTTGTTGGTCGCCCCGGCGATGAACCTTCAGATGTGGGAAAACGCCGCGACGCAGCGCAATATCGCCACGCTGCGCGGTGATGGCATCAACGTTCTTGGTCCCGCCAGTGGCGAACAGGCCTGCGGCGAAACCGGCCTCGGGCGCATGCTGGAGGCGCACGAACTCGTCCAGGAGATTACCCGCGCGCTGGCCCCCAAGGTACTGGCAGGCAAGAAGGTGGTCCTCACGGCAGGACCCACCTTCGAACCCATCGATCCGGTGCGAGGGGTCACCAATCGCAGCTCGGGAAAGATGGGATATGCCCTGGCCCGAGCCGCCCTGGAAAGCGGGGCCGATGTCACGATCATCTCGGGCCCCGTGGCGCTGGCGGCACCGTTCGGTGCCCGGGTCGTTGCGGTCACAACGGCAGCTCAGATGCTGGAGGCAGCGCAGACCCAGGGGAGCGGCGCCGACATTTT
>JANNNT010000627.1:0-2800 GCA_031398685.1 Rhodocyclaceae bacterium
AACAACCCTGCCAGCTTCGTCCTTTTGGCAGCCGGTGCATTTGACGACGTAGCCATGGCGCAGGCGCGCCATGTTGCCGGGGAAGAGGCGGCGGTAGCCCTTGCTCGGGACTTCCATGAAGTCTTCGCGTTCGATCCACAGGTCGCGGCTGAAGGGCATCACGCGCGTGCCGAATTCGGGCTTGAACGGATGGTTGTGAACGACGCATTCCTCGCTCTGCCCTGCCGGGTAGTTGTCGATGATCAGCTTGAGCGGATCGAGCACGGCGACACGGCGTTCGGCGGCTTCGTTCATCACCTCGCGCATGGCGTCTTCGAACAGCACGTAGTCGATCAGCGAGTCGGCCTTGGAGACGCCGATGCGCTCGGCAAACAAGTGGAAGCCTTCCGGCGTGTAGCCGCGGCGACGTGCGCCGACCAGCGTCGGCATGCGCGGATCGTCCCAGCCGCTGACGTGTTTTTCCTCGACCAGCTGGATCAGCTTGCGCTTGGAGAGGATGACGTAGGTCAGGTTGAGGCGCGAAAATTCGATCTGTTGCGGCACCGGGCGCTGCATCAGCCCGCCTTCGGCGAGATGCTCCAGCAGCCAGTCGTAGAAGGGGCGCTGATCCTCGAACTCCAGCGTGCAGATCGAGTGCGTGATGTTTTCCAGCGCGTCTTCGATCGGGTGCGCGAAGGTGTACATCGGGTAGACGCACCATTTGTCGCCGGTGTTGTGGTGCGTGGCATGGCGGATGCGGTAGATCGCCGGGTCGCGCAGGTTGATGTTGGGTGAGGACATGTCGATTTTGGCGCGCAGGATGTAGGTGCCGTCGGCGAACTCGCCGGCCTGCATGCGTTTGAAGAGGTCCATGTTCTCTTTGACGCTGCGATTGCGGTACGGCGAATCCTGGCCCGCTTGCGTCAGCGTGCCGCGACTGGCGCGCATTTCGTCGGCATTCTGGCTATCGACGTAGGCGTGGCCGGCCTGGATCAGGTATTCGGCGCTGGCGATCATCCAGTCGAAATAGTCGGAGGCGTAGTAAAGGTTGTTTTCCTGTTCGTCCTGCCAGGAAAAGCCAAGCCAGTGCACGGCGTCGATGATCGAGTCGACATATTCCTTTTCTTCTTTTTCCGGATTGGTGTCGTCGAAACGCAAGTGGCAGCGGCCGCCGTAGTCGCGTGCCAGGCCGAAGTTCAGGCAGATCGACTTGGCATGGCCGAAATGCAGATAACCGTTCGGCTCCGGCGGAAAACGCGTACGGATTTTTGCCGGATCAAGCTCGCCGGCCAACTGCTGTGCGGCCAGACCGGGCCGGCCCGACCAGCGGCGCTGGGCGTGTTTGCCGGCGGCCAGTTCGGCGTCGATGATGTTGCGGATGAAGTTGGTCGCGGGGGCGGGCGTTTCTTTCGGGGCGTTGCTCACGGCATGATCCTCTGTTTCGGAAGCCTGCTATTTTAACCTTCAAAGGCACTGTTTGCGGGGGCGGATGCAGCGGACACCGCTGAGGGTCGTCTGATCGAAGAAATACGCCGAATGGGCCAAGAGGCGCTCCAAGCGTGGGCCACTAGGCCGATGCAACTGACGGAGCTGGGTCAGCGAAATCATCAGTGGGCGGTATCGTCGAGCAATGCTTCGATTTCGACGAGCAGTTCGTCCATCGAACCGACGATGCGCCAGGCGCCGGCAAAGTCATGGTGCCGCGACAGCGGGTGGCGCAGGATGATGCAACGAATCCCGGCGGCCAGCGCTGCCCGCAGTCCGCGCGGAGAATCTTCGACGACGAGACATTCCTCGGCACGGCGGCCGAGTCGTTCCAGGCCGAGCAGGTACGGCTCGGGCGACGGCTTGGCTTGGTCGTAGGTATCGGCTGTCAGCGCAAAACGAAAGTAACGCAGGATGTCGTGCCGGTTGTGAATGGTCTCGAAGCTCGCCCGCGTGGCGCTGGTGACGATGCCCATGTCTACGCGGCCGTTCAGGCGCTCGAGAACGTGCTCGATGCCGGGTGTCAGCAGTGATCCGGCCTGTTTGAGCAGTTCGAGATGCAGCGCGTTGCGCTCGCGCCGCCAGTGTGCGATCTGTTCCATGCTGGCGTTCGCGTCGAGCAGGTGCCAGGCGCCACGGTTGTCGCAGAGATACCACTGGAAGTAGTTTTCCTCGGAAAGCTCACTGCCGAAGCGGCGCAGGTAGTCGCGATTGGCCTCGAAGTAATAACGTTCGGTATCGACGAGAACGCCGTCGTTGTCCCAGAGAATGGCGGAGAGCATGGCAGGTCTTGAAGTGTGGGCAGGCCGCGTATTTTACAGGCGGCGGATGCGGAAGCCTGATGCATTGCGCTGAAGAACCGGGCATGTTTGTTAGAATCCTGCCTTGACCCACCGACCGGCGGTTTCCCGTACCGCCTACCCAGCCCCTTGAAACGCAAATCCGAATTTGAAGATTGCCTCGCCGTCGACCAGCGCCGCCTGCGCTCGATGGCGCGCGATCTGCGCCATCTTTTTGGCACGAAGCGCGACGCCTTGCAGGCCGAGCACGACAGATTGCTGGAGAAATCGCGAGCGGCGGTAGCCGCACGTCGCGAGCGCTTGCCCAAGCCCGAATTTGCTGATGATCTGCCGATTAATATGCGCCGCGACGAAATCGCGGCGCTGATCGATAAGCATCAGGTGGTGATCGTGTGCGGCGAAACCGGTTCCGGCAAGACGACGCAGATTCCCAAGATCTGCCTCGAACTGGGGCGTGGCTGCACCGGGTTGATCGGCCATACGCAGCCGCGCCGCATCGCCGCGCGTGCGACCGCCGCGCGCATCGCGCAGGAGTT
>JANNNT010000629.1:0-7297 GCA_031398685.1 Rhodocyclaceae bacterium
GTGCGCGGGTGCGGATCCTGGCCGACGGGCTCGAACTCGGCACCGGCGAGTCGCCGGTCGACGGTTCAATCGCCTTTTTGACGCTGGCTTCGTCAGCCAAGGCTGGCAGGCTGAGCGTGGCAGCCAGTGCGAGCGGCAGCAGGTTTTTGAACATGGCGTTTCTCCGATTGAATGCGTAAATACGTTAGGGTTTAAAAGGCACCAAGTGCGTAGCGTACAAGTTGGTTTTTTACGACCGGCAAAGCATTGGTGAGGGTCAGTCCTATGTTGCGCAAGGGCTTTAGCCCCGGGAGTCTCTCACGAAATAGTTGGCGAAGTGTATGAGTTGTGTACTGCATCAAAACAGTTTCTTCGCGCCGTGCACGCTGGTATCGACGCAGCAGACGTTCGCTGCCGATGTCCTGCCATTCCGGCGTCGCGGCCAGCAAATCGGCGAGCGCTTTGGCGTCCTGATAACCGAGGTTGATGCCGTGGCCGGATAGCGGGTGAATGCCATGCGCGGCGTCTCCGATCAGCGCCAGTCGCGGCGCAACGGTGTGTGGAACGCGCATCAGGCGCAACGGGAAGGCGGTTGCCGGCGTGATCAGCTTGAGCGCGCCAAGTTCGGTGTCGCCAGCCGCGGCAACGCGGGCGCAGAGGGCTTCTGGCGGCAAGGCCAGCAATTCTCCTGCGTGGGCATCGGGTGTTGACCAGACCATCGAAATCCGAGGGGTGGTGTCATTTCCGGCCAGCGGCAGCCAGGCAAGGACGCCATCGTCGCGGAACCACTGACGGGCGATGCCGCGATGCGGACGTTCGCATTCGAAATTGGCCACTACGCCCATCTCGCCGTAAGGCGTGTTGATCGCCTGCAGGCCGACGGCTTCGCGCACCCACGAGTCGCGGCCGTCGGCGCCGACCAGCAACCTGGCCATCAGCTTGCGGCCATCCGCCAGGGTAAGCGTTACGGCTTTTTCGCCCATCTCGACGGCGCGCGGTGCGGCCGGGCAGAGCAGGGTGAGGTTGCTCTGCCGCTTGACGCTTTCCCATAGTTCACAGGCCATCAGCGATGATTCAAGAATCCAGCCGAGTTCCGAAACACCCGATTCATAAGCGGAGAAATCGAGTTGCGCGCCGCCGTCACCCTGTATCTTCATGGCGTGGATGGGCGCGATGCGGCCGGCGTCCAGATGCTTCCAGGCGCCAAGTTCACGCAGAAAGTCGGCATTGGCCGGGCTGATGGCATAGACGCGCGCATCCCATCCGGTCGCCGGCAGCGGCGCACGGTTTTCGACAAGGGCAATTTTCAGGCGCGTATCGCGCAAGGCACAGGCCAGCGAGAGCCCTGCCAGGCCGCCGCCCACAATGACTACATCAAACGACATCGATAAACTCCGGTAAGCCGCGATTGTGCCTTGTCGTGCAGACGTTTTACAAGCTCAGCCGTGCGTGTTAGAAGTGTGTCCATGAAAGTTGTTCCTGCCGAACGCTACTTCCCGGCCATTCTCTGTGCCGAATATGACTCGCCAATCGACGCGCTGATCGGTCTTTGCGTTGCACAGGACGAGGCGATGAATCTGGTGGCTGCCTCCTGGCGCGGCGGCGAATCGACGTGCATTGTAAGCACCGTCGATGGCGGTCGAAGCGTCGCCGTTTTGCGCACACCGGACGGCCGCTGGGCGGCGTGCAATGCCTTCCTTGACGCGTGCTGTGCGACGCGCAGCGAGGCCGAGCGGCAGCTCCAGAAACGGCTCAAGCGTGGTCGGCGAGGGTATGTGGGCGTGCTGCAATCGGAGTTCTTCAATCTGCGGTTTGCCGAATAGCCCGATGGCGCTCTTGGCGCTGTACCAGTGCTCGTGCACGGCTTGTCGGTGCCTCGCGTTTGGGTAACCGCCCTTGAAAGGTTCGCGGATTGCCGCGCGCACCGCTGGCCAAATAGTCGGCCGCCAGGGCGTCGTGTACTGTCTGTGCGGGTAAGCCACATATGACGCCGAGGTAATCAAACAGCGCGTCAACGAGCGACTCCGGCGATAGCTCGCTGGTTTTCCCGGTGCTTTGCCACAGCCAGTCCGCAAAGCCGAGGAAGGCGTGAAACGGCGACGGCACTTCATCCCCTTCACCTAACAGCAACAACACGGTCTGCGTGAAGCGCCCGGAGTTGGCCACTTTGTCCCAATAGCGTGCGAAGCGGGTAAAGCGCTGCATCGTGGTGGAATCTACCACCCCGGTTTGCCGTACCGTGTACGGCGGTTCAGTGTCGTACACCATGGCGTATTCGGCCGTGTGCCGTGCAATCGGAGTGCCGCGCAAGCGCTTCAGAATACCCAGTTGAATCTCGTGCGGGTGCAGGGCGTACAGGCGGTCGAATCCGGCCGCAAAGCTGTCCAGCGATTCTCCGGGCAGACCAAAGATCAGATCGGCGTGGACGTGGGCATGCGATTTCTCAAGCAGCCAGCGCAGGTTGGCTTCGGTCTTCTCGTTGTCCTGTCTGCGCGAGATGCGTTGCTGGACCTCGACATTGAAGCTCTGGACGCCCACCTCGAACTGCAGCATGCCCGGCGGAAACTGCGCGATCATGTGTTTGAGGCGATCAGGCAGATGGTCGGGGATGACTTCAAAATGCACAAACAAATCGCCTGACGACCCAGCCATGCGATCGAGAAAAAACTGCAGGACGCGCACCGAGGCATCGATCTTCAAATTGAACGTCCTGTCCACAAATTTGAAGTTGCGCGCGCCGCGCCGGTACAGGTTTTCCATCTGCGCAAGGAAGGCCTCCAGATCGAACGCCCAGGCACTTTTGTCCAGCGCACTGAGGCAGAACTCGCACTTGAACGGGCAACCGCGCGAAGCCTCCACGTAGAGCAGACGGTGCGCCAGATCCGCGTCGGAATATTCGCTGTAGGGCAGCGCAATCTGGTCGAGTGGCGGCGGCTCGCCGGCGATCACCTTCTGCATGGGCGTGGGGCCGTGTAGCAGGGCGCGGCATAACTTGGGAAAGCTCAGGTCGCCCCAGCCGGTGATGACGTGGTCAGCCAGTTGAACGATCTCCTGCTCGTCGACCTCGTGGCTGACCTCGGGGCCACCTAAAACCAAGGTGATGTCCGGTCGCGCTGCCTTGAGTAGTCGCAGCACGGCGGTTGTTTGCCGCACGTTCCAGATGTGGACGCCAAAGCCGACGATCTGCGGCCTTTGTGCCTCGGGGTCGTTCAAGGTTGATAACAACTCATCCACGACCTCCTGCGTGTTACGCGCGATGGTGAACTCGCGTAACACGGTCTGCGGTCGCAAATCGCCCATGTTGGCCAGCAGGTAGCGCAAGCCCAGCGACGCGTGAATGTATTTCGCGTTGAGCGTGGCGAGAACGATGCTCGGTGGGTGAGTAAATTGAGGGGAAGCCATGACGGTATTATCAAACCACACGCTCATTTCAGGAACTAAAGAAAATTGAGCCTGGAAATTGTGGATAATTGCCGTCGAGGAGAAGCGACAGTGGCAAATACCAGCGCTACAAATGAAAATTCTTACGTTTCGGTTGGGGAGTTGCAGGTCGGTCTTTACGTTTTCATCGATCTGCCATGGTTCAAGCACCCGTTCACGCTTAACAGCTTTCGCATCGGCAGCGAGGAACAGATTCGTATCCTGCGCTCACTCGGCGAGCCGCGTTTCCGTTACGACCCCGTGCGCAGCGACGCTAAAACGGAGTCACTGGCTAGCGCGGCGCTGCCGGTCGAACCGCCACAGGTGCCCACCGATGAATGCCGGCACCAGGAAAATCCGGTACTTTCGGCCAGGCAGGAGCGCATGCGTGTGCTGAACGAGCACCGGCGACGCATCGAGCAGGTCGACAAGGCGTTCCTGAAATCATCCAGTATTCTGCGCAATTTGAATCGCAGCCTGATGAGCAAACCGAACGAGACCTTGAAGGAAATGGGGCTTCTCGTTGACCAGATGGTGCTTGCTTTCCTTGAGCACCCCGAAGTCACTCTCCACGTCATGAGCGAGAAATACAGCGGCAACGAAACCTATTCGCACGGGCTCAACGTCTCGGTGCTGAGCATGATGCTGACCAAGGGGCTGGACTTCAATCCGGAACAGGCGCGCATTCTTGGCCTCGGTGCATTGCTGCACGACATCGGCCTGTTCGAGGTGCCCGACCGTGTGCTCAAGAAGCGCCCGGACGAATACACCAAACCGGAGCGTGAGCTGCGCGCCATGCATTGCGAATTCGGCCTGCGCATTGGCAAACAGCTCGGCTTGCCACCCGAGGTGCTGCTGATCATCTTCCAGCACCACGAGATGACCGACGGCTCGGGGTATCCGCTTGGGCTCAAGCTCGAAAAAATCAGCGTGCCGGCGCGCGTTGTCGCGTTGGTTAATTTCTACGACAACTTGTGCAATCCGATCGACCTGGCGCAGGCCATGACGCCGCATGAGGCACTTTCCTTCATGTTCGGACAGCGGCGCACCAGGTTCGATGCCTTGATCCTGCAACAGATGATTCGCTGTCTCGGCGTCTATCCGCCGGGTTCCATCGTGACCTTGTCGAACGACGCGATTGCCATGGTCATGTCGGTCAATCCAGCCAAGCCGTTGCGTCCATGGGTCATGCTCTACGACGAGGAGGTGCCCAAGGAGGAGGCGATCCTGCTCAATCTGGAGCAGGAGACCGAGCTCATCATCGCCAAGGCCTTGCGGCCAGCACTTCTGCCACCAATGATCTACGCCTACCTGAGCCCGCGCAAACGCGTCACGTATTATTTCGACAGTAGCGCGCAGTCCGCGCCGGCGGGCGAATGAACAGCGACCTCTCCCACCTGCTGCTCGAGCACGGCAACGAAATTCTGCTGCTGGTCGACCCGGCGACGCTTGCCATCCTCGCGGCCAACGCGGCAGCAACGCGGCATCTCGGCTACTCGCACGCCACACTGATCGGGCGACCGATTACCGACATCGAATGCGCGCTGTCCGACGTTTTCTACTGGGAGGACGCCCGCCAAGGTGTCGCGCCCGACTTGCACGACGCCGAAGCGTCGTACCTGCGCGCCGACGGCGAATTGTTGCTGGCCACCAAAACAATCACGCGCGCCGTCACCGACTCGGGCTGGATGGTCGTCTGCGCGGTACCGGTCGGCAAATTGCGACGAGCCGAGGACGAACTCGCTGACATGGGTGCGCGCTTGCGCGCAACGCTGGAGGCAACCGCCGATGGCATTCTGCTGATCGACCGGGCCGGTGTCATTGTCAACATGAACCATCGCTTCTCGCTGCTCTGGCAGATTCCCGAGGCCTTGCTGCTGGCACACAGCGATGCGGCGGTACATGACTACATGGCCGGTCGCATGCGCGATCCAGACGCCTATCGCCAGCGCATTGCCCAGATATTCCCGGACGAAGAAAACGAGACATCCGACCTCCTGTATCTCGACGGGGGCCAGGTGTTCGAGCGCAAGTCGAGACCGGCGCGTCAAGGCAAGCTGATCATCGGACGCGTCTTTTCCTTCACCGACGTTACCGAACGCAAGGCTACCGAGTCCCGGCTGAAACTGGCGTCCAGCGTGTTCACTCATGCCCACGAAGGCATCATGATTACCGACCTGACCGGGTGCATTGTCGAGGTCAACAACACCTTCAGCCGGATTACCGGCTACTCGCGCGAGGAGGCCATCGGGCAAAGTGCGCGCATGCTGGGTTCTGGCCGCCAGAATTCAGAGTTCTACAGCGAAATGTGGCGCGACCTGATGGGCCGCGGGCACTGGGACGGTGAGTTGTGGAACCGGCGCAAGAACGGCGAGTTGTATGCCGAGAAGCTCAGCATTGCCGCCGTGCGCGATGTCGACGACAAGTCGCAACACTATGTCGCGCTCTTCTCGGACATCACCGAACTCAAGGAGCATCAGCGGCAACTCGAGCACATGGCGCACTACGACGCATTGACCGGCATCCCCAACCGGGTGTTGCTCGCCGATCGTCTTACGCATGCCATCGCACAAACGCGGCGGCATCAGCGGGGGCTGGCGCTCGTCTATCTCGACCTCGACGGTTTCAAGGAAGTGAACGACGCGCACGGCCACGAAGCCGGCGATCAGTTGCTGATCGCCGTCGCCCAGAACCTGCGCGACGCGCTCCGTGAAGGCGACACGCTGGCCCGCCTGGGGGGCGACGAGTTTGTCGCTGTACTCACCGATCTCGGCGACCAAAGCGAGTGCGAAGCCATTCTGTCGCGCATGCTGCAGGCCGCCGCCGCACCAGTCAAAGTCCGCCAGCACACGTTGCAGCTCTCGGCCAGCCTCGGCGTCACCCTCTACCCGCAGGACGGCAGCGACGCGGACACCCTGCTGCGCCATGCCGACCAGGCCATGTATCAGGCCAAACAGGCCGGCAAGAACCGCTATCACCTGTTTGATCCGGAGCATGACCGGCAAACACAGACGCACCGCGAGAGCTTGCAGCACATCGCGCAGGCGCTTGAGCGCCGAGAGTTCGAGCTGTTCTACCAGCCCAAAGTAAACATGCGCACCGGCGAAGTAGTCGGTGCCGAAGCACTGATCCGCTGGCAGCACCCGGAGCGCGGCCTGGTCCCGCCAAGCGAGTTCCTGCCGCTGATCGAAGGCAATGAACTGATCGGCCACGTCGGTGACTGGGTTCTGGATGCGGCTCTCGATCAGATGACGGTCTGGCATGGCCAAGGGTTGGAGCTTGCGGTCAGTGTCAACATCGCCGCCCATCATCTGCAGCAGGGGAATTTTCTGACGCGACTGCGTGAAAAACTGGCGGCCCATCCCGATGTGCCCGCTGGCCGGCTTGAACTCGAAGTGCTGGAAACTGCCGCCCTGGAGGGCATCGCCCAGATTTCCCATCTGATCGAAGACTGCCAGTCGCTCGGCGTCCATTTTTCGCTTGACGATTTCGGCACCGGCTACTCATCGCTCACCTACCTCAAGCGCTTGCCAGCGAGCGTGCTCAAAATCGACCAGAGCTTCGTGCGCGACATGTTGTGGGATTCCGAAGATCTGGCCATCGTCGAGGGGGTCATCGGGCTGGCTGCTGCATTCCGCCGTACGGTTATTGCCGAGGGGGTGGAGACGACCGAGCACGGAGAGTTGCTGCTCCGGCTGGGCTGCGATCTGGCGCAAGGCTACGGTATTGCCCGCCCAATGCCGGCCGCTGCGCTGCTCGGCTGGGTTGCCAGCTGGCGTCCAGACCCGGCGTGGGCGGTCCGTCGCAATACCTTCGCGAGACGCGATGACCTGCCGCTAACCTACGCCGAGGTCGATCACCGCAACTGGGTCAAATGCATGGAGGCCTGTCTCGCCGA
>JANNNT010000636.1:0-4548 GCA_031398685.1 Rhodocyclaceae bacterium
TCGGTCATCAATGACGCGGAGGCGGTCGAAATGGCGCAACCGGTGCCTTTGAAACTCAAGTCGGTTATCACGCCGATATCGACCTTCAGATAGACCGTGACCTGGTCGCCGCACAGCGGGTTGTAGCCCTCGGCCTGATGGTTGGCACAGTCGAGGACGTGACAATTACGCGGCTTCTTGTAATGGTCGAAAATTACGTCTTGATAAAGTTCGCGCAAATCGCTCATCGCTGAAACATCTCCTCTACGTCGTGCAGTGCGGCAACCAGGGTGTCCACCTCGGCGCGCGTGTTGTACAGCGCAAATGAGGCGCGCGCCGTGCCGGCAATGCCGAAGCGCTGCATCACCGGCATTGCGCAGTGATGGCCGGCACGGATGGCCACGCCGTGGTGATCCAGGATCGTGCCGATGTCGTGCGGATGGGTTCCCGCCAGCGTAAATGAAAGGATGCTGGCCTTGTTCCGCGCCGTGCCGACGAAGCGCAGTCCGGCGATGCCCGACACCTGCTCGGTGGCGTAGTCAAGCAGATCGCGCTCGTGCGCCGCGATGGTTGAAATGCCGATGGCCGAGACGTAATCGAGCGCGGCGCCCAGTCCGATGGCGCCGGCGATATTGGGTGTGCCGGCTTCGAACTTGTAAGGCAGTTCGTTGTATTCGGTCTTCTCGAAAGTAACCGAGCGGATCATGTCACCGCCACCCTGGTAGGGCGGCATTTCGTCGAGCAGCGCGGCTTTTCCGTAGAGCACGCCGATTCCCGTCGGGCCGTAAATCTTGTGCCCGGAAAAAGCGTAGAAATCGCAATCGAGCGCACGCACGTCAACCCCGATGTGGGAAATCGCCTGCGCACCGTCCAGCAGCACCGGAACGCCCCGGGCATGGGCGAGTTCGATGGTGAGCTCGACCGGAACGATGCTGCCAAGTGCATTGGACAGGTGCGTGACCGCCACCAGCCGGGTGCGCGGGCCGAGCAGTCGTTCGTAGCTGTCGAGTTCGAACTCGCCGGCATCATTGATCGCCACCACTTTCAGAGTCGCGCCGGTCTGTGCACAGACCATTTGCCAGGGGACGATGTTCGAGTGGTGTTCCATGGCACTGATCAGGATCTCGTCGCCCGGCTTCAGGCGTGGCCGGGCATAACTCTGCGCGACCAGGTTGATCGCTTCGGTGGCGCCGCGCACGTAAACGATTTCCTGGGCGCTGGCGGCGTTGATGAAACGCTGAATCTTGCCACGTGCCGCTTCGTAGTCGTCGGTCGCATGTTGGCTCAGGGTATGCACGCCGCGATGGACATTGGCGTTGGTGTGGCTGTAATACTCGACTTCCGCGGCAATGACGTTCTGCGGTTTTTGCGTCGTCGCGGCGTTGTCGAGATAAACCAGCGGCTTGCCGCCTATTGTTTCCTGGAGGATGGGGAAATCGTTGCGCCAGCGGGCGACGTCAACTTCCGTGGCCACCGGATGCGCGAGCAGATTCGTTTCGATTTTCATGACAGTTCCCTGATGCGTTCGCCCTGCGGCAGGCGCGCGAACAGGATTTGCTCAAGGCGCGTACGCAGGGCCGTCACGCGGATGCGTTCGATGAGGTCATGGGCGAACGCGTGCACCAGAACGCTCCTCGCCATCGTTTCTTCCACACCGCGCGCGCGCAAGTAAAACAGCTGGTTTTCATCGATCTGGCCGATGGTTGCCCCGTGGGTGCATTTCACGTCGTCGGCGTGGATTTCCAGTTGCGGCTTGGTATCGATTTCGGCCTCCCGGGTGAGCAGCAGATTGTGGTTCGCCTGCTGGGCATTGGTCTTTTGCGCTCCGGGATGCACGATGACCTTGCCATTAAAAACGGCGCGCGAGCGCCCATCGAGCACGCCACGATAGAACTCGCGGCTGGTACCGTTGGGTTGGAGATGGTCGATGCAGGTATGGTTATCGACGTGTTGCCGGCCGCCGACCAGATACAGGCCGTCGAGGGTGGCGTCGCAGCCCGGAGCGGCGAACGCCGTGTTGATGTCGTTGCGTGTCAGCGCCGCGCCGAGCGTGATCGAGTGCGACATCAGGCGGCTGTCGCGCGCCTGCCGTGCATGGATGCCGGCAATATGAAACGCCTGCATGGCCTCCTGTTGCAGCTTGTAGTGCTCGATCCCGGCATTGGCCGCGGCGAAAATCTGGGTCACCACGTTGGTGAAATACACCGCGCCGTCCGTACCGGCGTAGTGTTCGATCACTGTCGCCTGCGCGCCTTCTTCAGCCACGATCAGGTTGCGCGGAGTGATTGCCGCACCCGGTCGGGTGGTGATGAAAAGCAGATGGATTGGGTGCTCAACAACGGTGCCGCGCGACAGATGCAGGTAGGCACCGTCCGCCATGAAAGCGGTATTGAGCGCGCCGAAAATGGTTTGCCGATCGTCGCTGAGCAAATACGGCTCAAGGGCCTCGGGCGCTTTGTCCAGCTCAGCGGCGATGCTTGACAGTGTTGCCCCGGCAGGAAGCCGCCCCGGAGCCGAAAGCGCAGGTGAATGTCGCCCGTTGAGAAACACCAGAAGATGACCCGCGTCGCCGTTCAGGGCGAGTTCATCGACCAGGGCGGCGGCCGTTTTGTCATGACTTTCCTGGCGCGGCACGGCCAGGAAGCCGTGTTTTTCGATCGCGGCGACGCTGGTATATTTCCACTCCTCGTCTTGGGGGACAGGGAAGCCGACCTCGGCGAAACGCTCCAGGGCCGTGTTGCGCGCCTGGACCAGCCAGGGCACGCGTGCGCCGGGTAGCGTTGCGGCGACGCGCGGAAAGTCGGCAAGCGTGTTATGTGTGGTTTGCATGTTCATTTTTTCACCGGGACGCGTGCAGCGGAGGCTTCTTTTTCCGCTTCTTCCAGCCAGCCATAGCCGCGTTCTTCAAGTTCCAGCGCCAGTTCCTTGCCACCGGTCCGGACAATCCTGCCCTGCGACAGGACGTGCACAAAATCCGGCACCACGTAATCCAGCAGGCGCTGGTAGTGAGTGACCAGAACCATGGCACGATCCGGGCTGCGCAAGTCATTCACGCCTTTGGCGACAACCTGCAGCGCGTCGATGTCGAGCCCGGAATCGGTTTCGTCGAGGATGGCGAGCTTCGGTTCCAGAATGGCCATTTGCAGGATTTCGTTGCGCTTTTTCTCGCCGCCGGAAAACCCCTCATTGACCGCGCGGTAGAGCAGGTCGTCGTTCATGTCCATCTGCTTCATCTTCTGCTTGATCAGCGCGAGAAACTCCATGGCGTCCAACTCGGCTAGGCCACGGTGCTGGCGTAGGGTGTTCAGCGCCGCCTTGAGCAGATACACATTGCTCACGCCGGGAATTTCCACCGGGTACTGGAAGGCCAGGAAGATGCCTTCACGGGCGCGAACCTCCGGTGCCAGGGGCAGCAGATCGCGGCCCTGGTACAGGACCTCGCCGGCCGTAACCTGGAACGTATCGCGCCCGGCCAAGACCTGCGCCAGCGTGCTCTTCCCGGAACCGTTCGGCCCCATGATGGCGTGCACTTCGCCGGCGTTCACCTTGAGATCGAGGCCGCGCAGGATGGGTTTGTTCTCGACGCTGACTTGCAGATTGCTGATTTCCAACACGGTTGGTTTCCTTTGCTTGTGCCGTTGTGTAGATGTGTCTTAGCCGACACTGCCTTCAAGGCTCACGCTCATCAGTTTTTGAGCTTCTACCGCGAATTCCATCGGCAGTTCCTTGAACACTTCCTTGCAAAAGCCGTTGACGATCATCGATACCGCGTCTTCCACCGAGATGCCGCGCTGCTGGCAATAGAAGAGCTGGTCTTCGCCGATGCGCGAGGTGGACGCTTCGTGCTCGACACGAGCGCTCGGGTTCTTGACCTCGATGTACGGGAAGGTGTGGGCGCCGCACTGGTCGCCGAGCAGCAGCGAATCGCATTGACTGTAGTTGCGGGCGCCTTCGGCCGATTTCAGTATTTTCACCAGGCCGCGATAGGCGTTTTGTCCATGCCCGGCGGAAATCCCCTTGGAAACGATCGTGCTGCGCGTATTGCGGCCGATGTGAATCATCTTGGAGCCGGTATCGGCCTGCTGACGGTTGTTGGTCAGCGCGACCGAATGGAACTCGCCGATCGAGTCGTCGCCGCGCAGGATGCAGCTCGGATATTTCCAGGTGATGGCTGAACCGGTCTCGACCTGGGTCCAGGAGATGTGCGACTTGACGCCACGGCAATCGCCGCGTTTGGTGACGAAGTTGTAGATGCCGCCTTTGCCTTCCTTGTCGCCCGGATACCAGTTTTGCACCGTCGAATACTTGATGCGCGCACGATCCAGCGCCACCAGTTCGACGACAGCGGCGTGCAACTGGTTTTCGTCGCGCATCGGCGCGGTGCAGCCTTCCAGATAGCTGACGTACGCCCCTTCGTCGGCGATGATCAGTGTGCGCTCGAACTGACCCGTGTCCGCTGCGTTGATCCGGAAATACGTGGACAGCTCCATCGGCGAGCGTACACCCTTCGGGATGTAGCAGAAGGAGCCATCGCTGAACACCGCGGAGTTCAGGGCCGCGAAATAGTTG
>JANNNT010000661.1:0-3041 GCA_031398685.1 Rhodocyclaceae bacterium
TTCCAGCCTTCCAGGCTTGCAGCGCTTTGGCATTGGCGGCGCAGACTACGCGCTGGCGCAGCGGCAAGTAGACGGGCTGATCGGATACCCGCTACGCTGGAGTGTCGAGCGCGACGCCGAGTTGGCCGCCAGGAACCCGGCTGCCTACGACCGCAGGCGCGGCGTGGTGCTTCTGAATCGGCTGTATCAGAACCGCCTGACTCAAACCCAGGCCGTGACGATCATGGCAGAGGAAGTGCTGCATGGCGTGGATTCACTCAGCGCCATGCGTTCGATCATGGCTGGATCGAAGCGGCTGGATGTGGGCGGCGATATGCGCGCAGAGGTTGACGCGCGGCGCGGCGCGAACGCCCCATTCAATGACTTTCTGGCGTACCCGCTGGACGACCCGCTGCTCGACCAGAAGACCGTCAAGACCGAGTTGTTCGCTCGCCTTGGCGTCCTATACTTCAACGACCCCGATGTGTTCCGGGCGACTTTTCCGACCACCTACGATGCCTACCATGAAATCTTCGGACTACAGCGCGATGCCGCTCAAGGAGATGATTTCCTCCTACTCGATCGCGCATGGCGCCGATGGGCTGTCGGAAACGCTCAAGACAGTGTGCAATCTGGGCCTGTCGCAACAGTTCAAGGACGACTTGCGCAGCGCGTTGATGGAAAACCGGCCGATCAGCGACTGGGGCAACTACGTGCCGAACTTGCTCGCATCTTCGCGGCCCCGGCAGTCGGCACCTTCTTCGGCAACCGCCTAAGCCCGACGCGGGCCGCCAGCGGCAAACCCACCAACAACCCCAGCACCCTCGCATCCGCCAACGCCGAGATCGCCGACCTCTTCGGCGACAGCGCCAACGACGTGGTCACGGTAGCGGCCACCTACGACAACCTCCCGCCGCGAATCGCCAAGCTGATGCGCGACAACCGCGCTCGCGGCATGACCCTGGACGGCAAGCGCATTTTCATCGTGGCCGACCAGGTGGACAAAGGCGAAGTCCGCGGCCTTGTGATGCACGAGCTCGGCGTTCACTACAGCATGACCGACGCTGACGTGAAACGCCTGACCGAGCAGGTGGTCAAGTGGAGCAAAGGAACAGGAACACTCGCCGAGCAAGCCCAATGGGCCATAGAAGCCGCCAAGCTCAGCACCAGCACGAACAAAGAGCAGGAGACATTGGCGTACATGGTGCAAGCGCTGACCGACGCAGGCTTCACGCCAACCAACGCCCCCGTGTCGGTGCAGACCTTCCTGGCGCGCATCAAGCAATGGATGCGCAAAGCCTTGAAGGCGCTGCGCCTGAACGCGACACTGACCCCGCAAGACGTGGTGGACTTCGCCTACGGGGCGGCGAAGATGGCGCTGGCGCGGGGCCGCACGCCCAGCGCGGAATCGGCGTTTGCCAACGGATCGACCGACTTCCAGAGCGCATGGCACGGCACGCCGCACCGCTTCGACAAGTTCGACACCAGCGCGATCGGCACGGGTGAGGGGGCGCAGGCCTACGGTTACGGGCTGTACTTCGCTGGCAAGAAAGAGGTCGCGGAGTACTACCGGAAGGCGCTGGCCGAGAAAGTCACCATCGACGGCAAGCCGCCCGACAACATGAGTCTTGCATCGGCAGATTCCATGATCCTGAACATGTTCAGGAATCGGAAGGTGGCGAAACTTGACGACGCCGCCGCTCGCAAGCAAACAGCCGAGTGGGCCAAGAAAAATCGCCAGATCGCAGAGATGCGTACACCGGAGCAAATCGACAAGTTCCTTGATCGGCTTGCCACCGGCAAGGGCCAGCTCTACGAAGTTGACCTCCCCGAAGACAACGAACTCCTGCTGTGGGACAAGCCGCTGAGCGAGCAGCCGGCGAAGGTGCGTGAGGCGCTGGAGTCCATGCAAGAAGCGCAGCAGGTGTTTCGCACACGGAAAGCACCTGACGGCAAGCGCATCGAGATTCTGTCGCCGGAAGGTACCGGCATGGGGTACTACACCAAGGAAGAAGTCAATGATGCGCTGAAGAACTTGACGGCCGGCTATATGCGCAATGCCGGATCGCGACCGCTGATGGCGGGGCAAGTGTATGAACGCATGTCGCGCGCGATGAAGGCTCTGGCCGAAAATCAACTTGGTGGTCCGATGATGGATCAGGCGACTGGGCGCGATTTCTACAAAGAGGCCGCGAAGATTGACGGGCAGAAACTGGCATCAGACGCGCTCGCTTCGTTTGGCATCAAAGGCATCAAGTACCTCGACGGCACCAGTCGCAGCGCTGGCGATGGCAGCTACAACTACGTGATTTTCAGCGGCGACGACGCCAAGATTCTGAGCACGCAATTCGCGCAGGCGCCGAAGACCGACAGCGAGGCGTTCAAGAAGTGGTTCGGCGACAGCAAGGTGGTCGATGCGCAGGGCCGGCCGCTGGTGGTGTATCACGGGACGAACGACAAGTTCACGAAGGTGAGCTTCAAAAAAGGCGCGCAAGGCCTTTTCTGGTTCACGTCAGATCGGTCGTCCATTGAAAGCGGCGACGCTGGCGCTCAGGGCTCCGCGCGCATCATGGAGTTGTTTGCCAAGGTTGAAAACCCCGCCGGCTGGGCCGAGTACGACAAGTACACGACTGGGCAGTTGCGATCAATGGGTTACGACGGCGTGATCCTGCCGGACCCGGATGGTGGCTTCTCGGGCTTCATCTTCAACGACCCGACTCAGATCAAGAGCGTCTTCAACCGCGGCACCTTCGACCCCGACAACGCGGACATCCGGTTCAGCCAGGCCACGCCGCCATTCCCACCGAAGCAAAAGCGCCTCGACCTTCGCCATGAGCCCGGCTGGGCCATACCCAAGGGCACGAAGTTCGACAACTACGTCTACAAGTTCCAGAACAAGCAAGTTGACCTGAAGCGCGCCACCGAGGCCATCCGCAAGGAAGGTGCGGCGATCGAGGACCGCTTTGACGCCTACCTGCAAGAAGAGCTGTTCCTCGGCCGCTCTGCCAAGCGCTTGGAGGACTTCGCCGAGATCGAGATTATCTCTTTGCTGCTGGTCTTGC
>JANNNT010000674.1:0-1981 GCA_031398685.1 Rhodocyclaceae bacterium
GGTTTTTCTGGGCGAATTCTGCGAATCGCCGCGAGTCGAAATGTAGCGCATGGTCATGGCCGGAAGGGCGAAACGACAGGATTTCGCGAAGCAGCAAGTTTACCATGCCCTCCCCTCACCCAATCATATCCTCATGCAGGAAGCGTTTGCGTCGATCCATGCGTCGGTTTTTTTACCTTTTTTTCACCACTCTCAGCACGTTACGACGCAGTTCTTGCCGGCACGCTTTGCGGCATAGGTTCCCGCGTCGGCACGCTGCAGTGCGTCTTCAAGCGTTTCGTCGAGTTCCTGAATCACTACACCGGCGCTAAACGTCAAAACGTTGTTGGTTCCGGGAATAGCTTGCGCAGAAAACTCCCTGAGAAACGGGAAAGCACCGCCGAAGCGTCTGCCAACGTGATATCGGGCAGCATCAGAACGAATTCTTCCCCGCCAAATCGACAGAGAACATCTGACGGGCGCATCGACTTATGCAACAAATCCACCAGATGAACCAGCGCCCTGTCTCCCACCCGATGACCAAGGGTATCATTCAGGCGCTTGAAATCATCGAGGTCGATATGTGCCACAGCACACCTGACACCCTTGCGACGGGCGCGTGCCAGTTCGCGCTTGCAGGCCTTGTCGAAGCCTCGGCGATTCAAGGCGCGGGTCAAGGGGTCAGTGCAAGCCACTTCGCTAGCCTCAGCGAGTGCTTTTTCGAGTTCCTCAATACGCAACTCGGCCGCCAGCAGCTCGAACATGCCAGCTTCCCGAACGAGTGCTCTCGGAAGACTGACGATTGCAGCGGGTGCCCGGCCCGGCATGTCCAACCCGACAACACAGGGCGATACGGCGGAAAGGGCACGACGACGATGCAAGCGGCGTGATGCCGGTCGATTCGAATGTACGAGTGATGAATCATTGCGGTTCATTGCGTCCTGCTCCGTCGATTGCACCTAAACCCGGCGCCTGTGAGGGGGTATACGGATAAAATGTGAAATTCTTGAGAACAAGAATTAAACTTTGGAAATGGATTGCTGCTATCGCCAACCAGACTTAACCAGGATCAACCCCGGCTGAAACCACAAGGATAAGATGGGGTCAATAGCTACAGATTTCGAAGAAACCAACGGAGAGTAATCATGAGCGGATCAAACTACGGACTGGCCGAATTTACGGCTGACAACCTCCAAGACGGTACGCAGTCATTTGCCGACTTTGCGGGCAAGGTTTTGCTCATCGTCAACACCGCCAGCAATTGCGGCTTCACGCCGCAGTACGCGGGCCTGGAAGCGCTCTACCAGCGCTACAAGGAACGCGGTCTGGTGATTCTCGGCTTCCCGTGTAACCAGTTTGGTGAGCAGGAACCGGGTGCCGCTCCTGAAATTGCCAGCTTCTGTCAGAAAAACTATGGCGTCAGCTTTCCGCTGTTTGCCAAGATCGAGGTTAACGGCGACAACACGCACCCGCTCTACCAGCATCTGAAAGAATCGGCACGTGGCCTGCTGGGCAGCGAAAGTATCAAGTGGAATTTCACCAAATTCCTGGTCAACCGCGACGGTGATGTCATCAAGCGCTACGCACCCGCCGTGGCACCGGAATCCATTGCCGGGGACATCGAAGCGCTGCTCTGACTTCGGGTTTTCAGAAACGCGAACGAAACAGGCTTCACTCGGAATCGTGCCCCTCAGGTTTAGCAGAAATCCGGCAATCCGATCCTCGAAGGGCTTTCTGGGCGAAAAGAGAATTCCGGACCGGCGTGTTACGCCGTCCGGACGTAGCGCGGCAAGGAAAACTCCCATATCACCGGCATCCCGATATCGACCGAACACTCTTTCGTGATGACGTTTCGCGACGTCAAGAAAGCGGCCGGACTGGCCAATCTCGATCTCAGCGTACTCGATACCAGGTCGCCGACAGGAATATCAGCGCCTGTGACCGTCGGATCGCCGAAAAGATGCGCAATCAGTTCACGCGCTTAGAGGCAAGCGTTAGCCCG
>JANNNT010000681.1:0-3736 GCA_031398685.1 Rhodocyclaceae bacterium
TTGTAAATGGAGATGTTTCCACTCCCTGATCACCACTGCGGGCAATGTGCCGCGAGGGTTTTCAGCTCGTCGCGAGTCGCTTTGTAATCCGGATAGAGCTGCCCGACAACGGCCCAGAAACGCGGGCTGTGGTTCATTTCGCGCAAATGAGCGAGTTCATGGGCGACCACGTAATCGACAACATGCGGGGAGAAATGAATCAGCCGCCAGTTCAGACGAATCCCGCTCTTCAGGCTGCAACTGCCCCAGCGCGTGCGTGCGGCTGACAGCGCGAGCGGTGGCGCGGCCAGGCCGAGTCGGTCGGCGTAGTGTTTGAGGCGCTCGGCAAAAAGTTCGAGCGCCTTTTCACGCAAGGCTTTTTCGAGCATGCGGGCAGCGTGCGTGGGTGCGCGCAGGCAGAGAGTCAGCACGGGAGCAGCGTATTCGTTCCACAGTACGAGGTTATTGCCCAGCGCGAGACGGACTTCCAGCGATCTCCCAAACAGGGGCAAGCGTACGCCATCGACAATTTTCAGGACTTCCGGGCGTCGACGGCTGCGCCATTCATCGAGCTTTTGTGCCACCCAGTCGCCATAACGGAGGATCAGCGACTCGACCTCGCGCAAGGAGGCGCGGGGCGGCGCGCCAACCCGCAGGCCGCGGTGGTCGATCGTCAGGCCGATGGTGCGCCGCCGGGCGCGACGCAGCACATAAGGAACGATGCGGTCGCCGAGGGCTATGGTGCGCGGCGTTTCGTTTGTTGCCAGCGGCTTTTCGCCGGCCAGCGGGAGTTCAGCCTGCCACGGCATGGGCACCCGCGGGGTAGCGGTGAGGAGAGATCCGGCGCATTTCACTCTCGATCCACTGCTCGGCCAACGCAGTGACTTCGGCCGCCGTCTTGCCGGTCGGGTCGATGGCCGGGCCGATGCTGACCGTGATCACCCCGGGTTTCTTGACGAAGGCATTCTTGGCCCAGAATTCACCCGCATTGTGCGCGACCGGAACGACCAAGGCACCCGCACTGACCGCAAGGTGTGCGCCGCCGGTTTTAAAACGACGCGTTTCTCCGGGCGGGATGCGCGTGCCTTCGGGGAAGATGACAACCCAGTAACCGGCCTTGAGGCGGTCACAACCCTGGTCGACGACCTGACGCAGCGCGTCCTTGCCGGCGCTGCGGTCGATGGAAATCATCCTGACAGCGGCAAACGCCCAGCCCAGGAAGGGGATCATGAGCAGCGATTTCTTCAGGACGAAGACGAGCGGCGGAAAGATCTCCTGCAGGCTGACCGTTTCCCAGGCCGACTGGTGCTTGGACAGGATGACGGCGGGTGTCGACGGGATGTTTTCGCGGCCGACGACCTGGTAGTCGAGCCCCAGAACATGCCTGCATAGCGCCAGGAAGGCTTTGCGCCATACCGCGATGAGCCAGAAGCGGAATTTCATCGGAAAAACGATGGACAGGGTAACGAACAGTCCAAAGGGGGCGGTGATCAGGATGGCAAGCAGCAGATACAGGATAGAGCGAATAAATAGAATCATGACTTCAGAATGTGTGCGACGGCACCGGCCAGATCGTTGAAAACCAGAGTGCCTTCGGGAAGTTTTCCTTCTGCTTTCGTCTTCTCGCCCTTGCCGGTGAGCACCAGCATCGGCTGCGCGCCGACGGCCGCCGACGCCACAAGGTCGCGCAGTGAGTCGCCAACGGACGGTAAACCGGTCAGGTCAACGTTGAAACAGGCGCCAATGCGTACAAGCATGCCTGGCCTGGGTTTGCGGCAATTGCAGCTCGAATCGGCCGGGTGCGGACAATAAAACACCGCATCAATCCGTCCGCCGAGATTTTGCGCTGCACGGTGCATCTTGTTATGGATGGCGTTGAGCGTGTCCATGTCGAACAGGCCGCGACCGATTCCCGACTGGTTGGTGGCCACCACGACACGGTAGCCGGCCTGCGTCAGCTTGGCGATGGCTTCAAGGCTGCCGGGCAGGGCTTTCCACTCGGCCGGCGATTTGATGTAATGCTCCGAATCGAAATTGATGACGCCGTCGCGATCAAGGATAACGAGTTTCATACACCCAGCTTAGAAATGTCGGCTACGGCATTGAGTTGGTCAAAAAGCACCTTGAGCAGGCCAAGGCGATTGGCGCGCACGGCTGTATCTTCGACGTTGACCATCACCTTGTCAAAGAAAAGATCGACTTCAGTACGTACCGAGGCCAGCGCCTTGAGTGCCTCGGCATAAGCCTGGTTGGCGACATGCAACTTGACGATAGGAGCGATTTCCTGAACCCGTTCGTAGAGCGCTTTCTCGACTTCTTCCTGCAGCAGCGTTGGATCAGGTTTCGGCAGTGCGCCTTCGGCTTTTTTCAGGATGTTGCCGATGCGTTTGTTGGCGGCGGCCAGCGCCAGCGCCTCGGGCAGCGCGAGGAAGGTACGCACGGCGTCCAGCCGGGCCGGAACGAGGTCGATGCGGGTCGGGCGCTGCGCCAGCACCGCTTCGACGACATCCTGGGCGTGACCCGCATCCTTGAGCAGGCCGCGCAGGCGGTCAAACATGAAGTCCTCCAGGCTCGGAGGGATGCCATCAGTCAACGTGAGCAGGCCGGGCTGGAAGCCGGACGCCGCATCACGGAGCAGGTCACGAAGGTCGAGCGGCAGCGGCGATTCCATCAGGATGCGCAGCACGCCGAGCGCGGCGCGACGCAGGCCGAAGGGGTCCTTGTCACCGGTCGGAATCTGGCCGATGCCGAAGAAACCGGTCATGGCGTCGAGCTTGTCGGCCAATGCCGCGGCGCAGGCGATATTGCCTTCAGGTAATGCGTCACCGGCAAAACGCGGCTGGTAGTGACTTTGCACGGCGTCGGCAACGACCTTGTCCTCGCCGTCGTGCAGTGCATAGTAACGGCCCATGATGCCCTGCAATTCCGGAAATTCACCGACCATGTCGGTCACCAGGTCGGCCTTGGACAGGCGCGCCGCACGGGCGGCCAGCGAGGCGTTCGCGCCGAGGTGAACGGCGATCTTCTGAGCCAGCATCTCAAGGCGTTCGACACGCTGCAGCACGGAGCCCAACTTGTTGTGATAGACGACATTGCCCAGTTTTTCGAGACGCGAGGCGAGCGTGGTCTTGCGATCCTGGTTGTAGAAGAAACGGGCGTCCGACAGGCGCGGACGAACAACACGCGCATTGCCGCCAATGATGTGCTTCGGATCGTCCACCTGCATGTTGGAGACAATCAGGAACTTGTTCAGCAGTTTGCCGGAAGCATCAAGTAGCGGGAAGTATTTCTGATTCTGCTGCATGGTCAGGATCAGGCATTCCTGCGGCACTTCGAGGTACTCGGCCTCGAACTCGCCGACATAGACGACCGGCCATTCGACCAGCGCGGTGACTTCGTCGAGCAGGCCGTCAGCCGGATTGAGGCGGGCGTTGAGTTCCGCGGCCCGAGCATCGAGCTGCGCCGCAATCGATGCACGGCGTTCGGCAAAGGAAGCGATGACCTTGCCGGCCGCGAGCTTCGAGACGTACTCTTCGGGATGGGTGATAACGATATCGCCGGAAGACAGGAAGCGGTGGCCCAGTGTCGTGTTGCCGCTGGAGAGCCCAAGCAATTCACCCGCGACGACGCGGCTGCCGTGCAGCATGATCAGGCTGTGCACGGGGCGCACGAACTGGTGTTCGGAATCGCCCCAGCGCATAAGTTTCTGGATCGGAAGTTTCTTCAGTGCCTGGGTGACGATGTCGGCCAGGTGGGT
>JANNNT010000733.1:0-13290 GCA_031398685.1 Rhodocyclaceae bacterium
GCGGCGACCTTTTCTCCGGAACTCTCGGACCTCACGCTCTACGTCATCGATGTTGCCGCCGGCGAAAAAATTCCGCGCAAGGGCGGGCCGGGCATCACCAAATCGGACTTGCTGGTGATCAACAAGATCGATCTGGCGCCCATGGTCGGCGCATCGCTCGAGGTGATGGCGCACGACGCCAAAGTGCAACGCGGCGAGCGCCCTTTCGTCTTCACCAACCTCAAGACCGGTGAAGGCCTCGAAAAGATCATCGCCTTCGTTTGCGAACGCGGCATGCTTGCCATCAGCTGCGAGGGCTGATTTCCAGGTTCTTTTCCATAAAAAACCGCCCCGCTTCCAGCGGTTGAAATACACTATGGCCGGATTAGCGGCGGTGATGGATTCCCAGAACCGGCTACGCTCGGCCTTTCCACGAAGCAACCCCTACCGATGAATCCATTGCTCGCCCCGGAACCCCTCATTTTTGTCGACCTGGAAACTACAGGCGCAAATTTCGCCAATGATCGCATCATCGAAATCGGGTTTGTCGAAGTTGACCAGGATGGCGCACGGGAGTGGAGTTCGCTGGTCAATCCCGGACGGTCTGTTTCAGGCTTCATCACCGGGCTGACCGGAATCGATACGGCCATGGTGTCCACGGCGCCGAGCTTTGAACAACTGGCACCGCTCGTTCTTGAAAAGCTGCGCGGACGCCTGTTCATCGCCCACAATGCCCGTTTCGACTACACCTTTCTCAAACGCGAATTCAAACGTCTCGGCATCGATTTTCGTGCGCCCAACCTGTGTACCGTCAAACTCTCGCGCAAGCTTTTCCCCGAGCATCACCGGCATAGCCTGGATGCCCTGGTGACGCGTTACGACATCACCGTTAGCGGCCGTCACCGCGCGCTGGCCGACGCCAGGGTGCTGTGGGATCTTTGGCAGCGCTGGCATGAAGTATTGCCGACGGAGACCGTCCGGAACACCATCGACATCATTGTCGGGCGGCCGGATTTGCCACCGCAACTCGACTCAACCTTAATCGACGATCTGCCGGAAGCACCCGGCGCGTATGCCATGTATGGCGAGGACGGCACGCTGCTGCTGGCCAAACGCAGCACGAATCTTCGCCAGCAGGTGCTTGCGCACTTTTCCCCGGCCAACCGCGATACCGCGCTGGTGCGCAACACCTGGCACATCAAGTGGCGCGAGGCGGCTGGGGAATTGGGTGCCAGGCTGAGCGAACTCGAATTGTCCGCTTCAGCACGAAAACCGACCGACGACCTCTGCGCCTGGCAATTGATACAGCACGGCGATGGCGATTTTCGCCCGCAGCTCGTTTTTGCACGGGATGCCAACTTCGCACTCGCCACTGACCTGTTCGGCCTGTACATGAACCAGCGCGAGGCCATTCACGCCTTGCGCAAGCTCGCCGAAGTACACCGGCTGTGCCACAGCCACATCGGGCTAGGTGCAGGAAAACCGGGGGAGGCCTGTGTAGCCTACAAGCAGAAGACGTGTCGTGGCGTGTGTATCGGGAAAGAGGCGGTGTCGCTACACAGCGCCCGCCTGATGACGGCACTGGCCAAGTTCAAGCTGAGCGACTGGCCGTATGCCGGGCCGATAGCCCTGATCGAGCGCGACGAATTCGGGATGCGCGAGGATTTCCATCTGGTTGACAGCTGGCGCTATCTAGGCACGGTGCATGACGAAGCGGCATTGCATACACTTCTTGAAAACCGCGCCAAAGGTAACGAAAACGGCTTCGATCCGGATAATTACCGGATTATAAACAAGTTTTTGAAAGCAGGAAAAATCCGCGTACTCCCGCTATCCACGTCCTGATTCCAGTGTCTGATCAAGGGAATGCGTGCCTGAAAGAACTTACAAATAGCCACTGGACCTGAGCTTGTCGAAAGCCAGCGTCACGTCACCGTGCACTGTCCCGACTGAAAGATTAGTGTGACTGGCTGAAGCAACACGGCTACTGGCTGGTCAGCTGGAAGACTGACGTGTCAATAAAACGGGCGCCTAGGAGAGGTTCCCTTTTGTAATAGCTCCTACATCCAGGGGATGGTCGATTGCGTCCTCCAAGCGTTCTGCGGCATGCTCGTCGGCTACCAGCACATCTTTGGCGGTACGGCCCTTTATCTGGTTATGCCACCAGCCATAGCCGATCACGCCAACCGTCAACAGAATGGCAAGGTACGGGGTGCCGTGGATGATATTGGGCAGGTAAGGTTGTACAGCCTTGTCTGAGTCGATCATTTCGCCAGCGGTGTAGGCGATCAAACCGGCGCCGACATAAACGATGACAGGGAAGCGGTGAATCATTTTCATAATCATTGTGCTGCCAAAAACGATCAGGGGAATCGACAGTACCAGACCGGTGATCAGCAGGCTCCAGTCGCCCTTTGCTACACCAGCGATGGCGAGCGTATTGTCCAGACTCATGACGATGTCTGCAATCAGGATGGTCTTGACTGCGCCGAACATGTTGTCATGAGCGTGGTGATGGCCTTCGCTTTCGTCTTCCTCGATCAGCAACTTGATCGCAATCCAGATTAGCAACAGTGCGCCGAAGAATTGCAGGAAGGGGATTTCCAACAAGGCAACGGCCACGATGGTCAGCAAAATCCGCAGCACAATGGCGCCACCACAGCCCCACAGCACGGCCCGTTTCTGAAGTTTTGCCGGCAGGTTGCGCGCAGCCAGTGCAATCACCACGGCGTTGTCGCCGGAGAGAACGATGTTGACCATCATGATCTGCATCAGCAGAATAAAATATTCCATATTCATTGTTATGATCTCTTGGTTTAACACGAAACGAGAAAAATCGGGGGAAACTGAACTAACAGTCAGCAATGTATTGGCTGAATAATACGGTTCTCTCAAATATTGCCAGTTTGATCATTCCCTTCTCCCTCGTTGCAGTTAAACCAGGTAAGGATTCACAATTGGACCGACTTAAGAAACAAGATGATAGAAGCTGGAGACGGATCCAACAAGTCGAATATAATAAAAAACTTAACTTATACATCGAAATTTTCGATGTATAAGTTGCTAGAGCAAAGCCCGTTTGTGAATTCTTCGTCCGCCCAGACCGGCTGTGTTTGACCTTAAGTACGGACCGTCTCGCGAGTTTCCGAGGCTTTATCAAACCCAGAAAGTGCCAGGGCAGGCGCAGGTGGTCGTCTTTGTGGCCGGCTTCAGATTTTTAAACACGACTTTTTGAGCCTTGGTCCGGTCAAGATAGCCTGTCGAATCATGCCCTTCCAAAAACGAGCCCTCGTCGCCCTCGTTGGCAGGTAGTGTTCTGATTTTTGTGGGTCGGCCTGAATTAAGGCTTCAGGCGCACACTTAACGCGGCCTGCTTCGGACCTGCCTTCTATGGCGCTGACATTCAGTCAATGCGAGCATTTAATCCCCTGACGAAGCCACGAGATAAAAAAGGAGGGAATCTGTTTCGGGCAGGTTTCCATTACAAGTGCAACACCTCTCCTCTATCGTAAAGAACGAAAAAGGAACAACAAGACGCTTGCGGGAGTAGCACTCTTGCCCAGCGAAGCGGCGCTTCAACTCAACAAGTATGAGTATTTCCTCCGTTAGGACGGCAAAGGTCAATACCGTCAATCAGGAGAACCCTGCGTCGTACCGCGTGCTAACCCAGAACTGGGCATGGCAATTTTCTTCGTTACTTTGAGATATCGATAACCACCGACTTGCCTGAGCGCCCGCCAGCGGCACGAAGCAAGTCCTCAATCTCCCGGTTTCCACTCTTAATGGCCCAGTCAATCGCCGTATCACCATTCTCATTGGCAATCGTTGGGTTAGCCTGGTTCTTCAAGAGCAACTTGATGACTTCGATATGCCCGAAGCGTGCGGCAAAGAACAAGGCTGTTGAACCGTTTTCGGTAGTGGCATCGATCTCTGCACCGCGTTTCAGCAAATACTCAACGATAGCCGTATGGCCATTGAATGCGGCGTAACCGAGAGGTGGCCAGCCATAGAAATTAATCTCAGCACCGGCATCAACAAGACGCTGTACATGCGACAGTTTGCCTGTGTAGGCCGCAATACTCAGCGCGGTTTCGCCATTCCGGTTGCGCGTATTGATTCGCGCGCGACGTTGCATCAAATAATCAATCAATTCTGGAACATCTCGCCGCATGGCCTGAATAAGCAGCGTATTGCCTGCCCGATCAACAGTATTGACGTCCATGCCACGTTTGATCAGTTCAATGGCAGCGGCAGAGTCGTATCGAATCAGCGCCTGCTCCATATCTTCATAAGACCCCGCCAGGGCAAATGCTGGGATCAGTAGTGCAAACAGAAAAGTAATGAGTTTCATTGGGGGATTCTCGATTTGATCTGGGGAAAAAGCCGGAAAAAATTCTCTGTCGTGACCGCAGCAAGCTCTTCCAAAGGAATGTCCCGCAAACGTGCGATTTCTTCGGCTACATATCTTACATAACCCGGCTGATTGGTTTTTCCTCGAAACGGCACGGGTGCCAGGTAAGGCGCGTCGGTCTCGATCAGCAGGCGATCCAGCGGAACACGACGCGCAACCTCTTTGATGGTCAGCGCATTCTTGAAGGTGACGATACCGGAAAGAGAAATATGGAAACCCAGGTCCAGCGCCGCTTCAGCCACGTCCCAGGTCTCTGTAAAGCAATGCAGAATGCCGCCGACCCGCCCTGCGCCTTCTTCTGTCATGAGTCGCAAGGTATCGGCCGTCGCTTCACGGTTATGGATGACCAGCGGTTTCCCAACCTCAAGTGCAGCACGGATATGGGTGCGGAAACGTTCCCGCTGCCATTCCGGCGCATCCTTGTGCCAGTAATAATCGAGCCCTGTTTCACCAATGGCGATGACCTTCGGATGTTGCGCCAGGCTGACCAGTTCGGCGATTGTCGGCTCGCGTACGTCGGTGGTTTCCGGATGAAGGCCGACCGTAGCCAGAAGATGGGGATACGCCTCGGCAAGTGACAGGACGCGAGGAAAATATTCCAGCGTGACGCCTATGCAGACCGCGCAGCCCACATCGTTCTTCTGCATCAGTTCAAGGACTTGCGGGAGATTTTCAGCCAGATCCGGGAAATCGAGGTGACAGTGTGAATCAACGAGCATCAGATAAGGGTTACATGGTATGGGTCGGGCGGGTGGATTGCATAACGCCGCCAAGGAGGCCTTCGATCTTGCGCCGCGCTTCGATACCACTCTCGTCGTTCTTGAAGTGGACGCCAATCCCTTGCGCCTTGCTGTTTTGCGCACCGGCCGGTGTAATCCAGACCACGCTACCGGCGATAGGCACCTTGGCCGGGTCATCCATCAGCGAGAGCAGCATGAATACTTCATCACCGATACTGTAAGCACGCGTCGTCGGGATAAAGATGCCGCCATGCTTCAGTAGCGGCATGAAGGCCGCGTACAGCGCCGACTTCGAGTTGATGTTCAGCGAAAGAACACTCTGGCGCGGGGGGGCCGAAACAGCGGGCTTTGATTCAGACATAACCGCCTCAGGAAATTCGGAACAAGACTACGTAACTCAGGAAAAACTCTTCAAGAAACAGCCGGCTGTTCAAGGGCTGTTCGCATTGCAGCTTGTATTGTATCGTTTTCCTGCTAAACGCCAACACGCTAGTGGTATCGGTTGATTTTGCCAGGCACTGCAACAGGTGAGCCTGTGAAATAAAGTAACGCAGAGGGAGTCCTTCGCTGGCCAGCGTCAGATCAAATAGCCACTTCTGCGACCATTCGATCATACGTTTCAGGGGTGCAGGACGCTTCTCGGCCTTTATTACACGATCAACGGCTACCGCTGCGGTCAGCGGATCAAGTTTGTTGCCGCGCGACATTTCAGCGATCAAGACATCCAGAAGTACACGCTCTTCGCTTCCTCCCAGCTCGACCGCCAGCAGTGGCGAACCTCCGGCGAGCGCCAGCCAGTGTGCGGCATCGCTGATACCGGCCTGCAGTAACCATTGCTCACTACGGCTCGGTGAAGGTTGGGGAATTGGCAGCGATTGACAGCGGCTGCGAATCGTTGGCAACAAGCGTTCTTTCTCACTAGAAACCAGTATAAACAAAGTACTTGCTATTGGTTCTTCAAGTGATTTAAGAAGTGAATTGGCCGTCGAGCGATTCATGGCTTCGGCGGGGTTGATCAGGATGACGCGAGCGCCGTGCCGATGTGTCCCGACATGAAGAAAGTCATCCAGGGCGCGCACCTGGTCGATAGTGATCTGCTGGCTCGGTTTCTTCTTGCTGCTCGCTTCGGCGACTTCACCCTCTACTTCGGCCAGCGCATCCGGTTGCAGCAAACGGAAATCAGGGTGATTGCCCTGCGCCATCCACCCGCAAGCCGCACAGACGCCACACGCTTCCGCATTGGCCGTCGGGTTTTCACAGAGCAACGACTCGGCAAAACGCCGCGCAAGGTCGAACTTGCCTATCCCTCGCTGACCTGAAATCAGGAGCGAGTGCGGCAGTTGTGCGCGTCGTGCGCCAAGTTGCGCCCAGACTTCGGAATGAAGTTCAATAACATTCATAAACAGTGTGATATAACTGTTTCTTCAACTTGTTTCTTGATTAATTCAAGCGGTTGGTCAGCATTGATTACCCGAATTCGCTGCGGCGCTGCAGCCGCACGTTCAAGATAGGCGTGCCGGACCCGCACATGAAAATCGGCACGTTCCTGCTCAAAGCGATCAAGTTCGCGACCTTGGGCCGCAATGCGTTCGCCAGCGACGGCCGGGGGCAAATCAAAGAGAAAAGTCAGGTCCGGTTGCAAATGGCCATGCACCCACTGTTCAAGCTCGGCAAATTTTTTCGTGTCCAGCCCGCGCCCGCCGCCTTGATAGGCATAGGTTGCATCACTGAATCGGTCGCAAACCACCCAGTCGCCACGCGCCAGCGCCGGCTCGATTACTTGCGCCAGATGTTCGCGACGCGCCGCAAACATCAGCATGGCCTCTGTTTCTAGATGCATGTCTTCGTGCAGGAGCAATTCGCGCAGTTTTTCACCCAGCGGAGTCCCGCCCGGCTCCCGCGTGGATACCACGTTCAGTCCACGCGCACGAACGAATTCTGTCACACCGGCGATATGGCTGCTTTTCCCGGCACCATCGATGCCCTCAAAAGTGATGAACTTTCCACGATTATTATTTTTATTCAATGCGATCCACCTTGTTCCTCACTTTATTTCTCATTTTATTTTCCACTTTTCTGATAGCGGATTACGGCCTGATTATGCTCATCCAGCGTACGCGAGAACTGGCTGCTTCCATCACCGCGTGCTACAAAATAGAGCACCTGGCTTTGCGCCGGATGCAGGGCGGCTTGCAGCGATGCCAGGCCGGGCATGGCGATGGGCGTCGGCGGCAAACCGGCACGCAGGTAGGTATTGTAAGGCGTGTCTTTAAGCAGATCACGTTTACGCAGGTTGCCGTCGAATGTCGCACCGAGACCATAAATCACAGTCGGGTCGGTCTGCAAGATCATTCCCTGCCGCAGACGATTAACAAAAACCGCCGCGACCTGCGGCCTGTCCTGATCCCGCCCGGTTTCTTTTTCGACGATGGAGGCCATGATCAAGGCCTGATAGACGTCGCCATAGGGCAATCCGGCCTCTCTAACCTCCCACTCGCGGGAAAGATGGCCCTGCATGGTTCGATAGGCACGTGCCAGTATGTCAACATCCCGGCTTTGCTTGGCAAAAAGATAGGTATCGGGGAAAAATAGTCCTTCAGCCGAACCTTTCGGAGCACCAATCAGGCGCATGATTTCTGCTTCCGGCAAGCCTGTGCTGTCATGGCGAATGTCCGGGTGCGCATCAAGACGCTCTCGCATTTGTCGGAAGGTCCAGCCTTCGATGAAAGCGATCTCGGTTTGCGTCACATCACCGCGCGTCAGTTTCTTCAACAACTTCAGAGGAGTGATTCCCCGGCTGATTTCGTAACTTCCCGCCTTGATTGACCCCTCGACACGCAGAATTTTGCCCAGGACAATAAGCATCCAGGGCTCAAGCGCCACCCCTGCGCTGGCAATTTCTCCGGCTGCCGCCCGCATGCCATTACCCGGAGTGATGTGGAAATCGACCTGTTCGCTCTTCAAGGTCAGTGGCGATGTAACCAGCCAGTAAAACCCGCCCCCCATCACAGCGATTAGAATCAGGCCAAGGATAATCAGTTTTTTAATCAGTCTAAGCATCGATCCGGCGCGGTAGGTGAACCGCAGTTCTGGAGTGGAAGAATTGAGGTTGGAGTGACTATATAATAGCTGAAACCCGCATCAATGAACCGATGCGCCACGCACGGGTCGAAGCTGCACATGCTCATACAGACACACTGTCCCGCCAATCTCGAAAAATTCAAGGGAAAAATAACAACGATGAATTCCATCTGGCAAGAATTTCTTGGCACCTCCGGCGCTCGTATCGATAACGGGACGGTTGCGGATTTTGGCGAACTCGCCTCGGAGCTTGCTTCTGCACGCGATGCGACGATTATTTCACCGCTCACTCACCTTGGCATGCTCGAATGCGCAGGCGATGACACAAAGACATTCCTTCATAACCAGCTGACGAGCGACATTAGCCATATGGCTTCGGGTTCTGCCCAGCATTCAGCCTGGTGCTCGGCCAAAGGCCGGATGCAGGTGAGTTTCCTGCTGTATCGCCATGGCCCGGACTATCGGGCGCTGTTATCTTCCGATCTCCTGGCGGGGATCCAGAAACGCCTGCAAATGTTTGTGCTGCGCTCAAAGGTCACGATCACCGATCTTTCTGGAACTCACGAATTTATCGGTTTGTCCGGCTCGCAATCCGAGGTCGCACTGCAAAATGCCGGTTTACCTGCACCGGTGAAACTGATGGAAACAACGGACTTTGTTAGTGGCACGGTCATTCGACTTGAAGCGTCCCGCTTTGTCATTGCCGCCACCAGCGAAGCGTCAACGGAACTCTGGAAAAAGCTGGCTGCAAACGCCCGTCCGGTCGGCACACCTGTCTGGCACTGGCTCGATATACAGGCAGGAATTCCACGGATTGTCGAAGCGACAAAAGAAGCTTTTGTTCCGCAAATGGTCAATTTCGACAAGATTGGCGGCATCAGCTTCCACAAAGGCTGCTACCCCGGCCAGGAAATAATCGCTCGGACTCAGTATCTCGGCAAGGTCAAGCGTCACCTCTACCGCATCCACGCGTCCAACCCGATTGATGCCGGTGCTTCGATCTTTGCGCCGGAAAGCCCCGACCACCCTTGCGGCATGGTGGCCAATGTCGCACCTTCGCCCACTGGCGGCTATGATGCCTTGGCAGTCATTCAAGAAAATTTTATTGAGGCGGCTGGTCTCCGGCTCGGCACACCGGGCGGACAAGGTTTCGTGATTGAACCGGTTGTCGTCTAGCGTCGTGACTTGCAAGTTTCGATGTGCCTGATTCTTCTGGCCTGGCAAGTTCATCCCGATTACCCGCTGGTCGTTGCGGCCAACCGGGATGAGTTTTTTGCCCGCCCTTCGGCGCCTGCCGGTTTCTGGAAAGAAGCACCGGAGATACTTGCCGGACGCGACTTGCAGGCTGGCGGAACTTGGCTTGGTATCACACGCGGGCAGCGATTTTCGGCACTGACCAATTATCGCGAAGGCGGGCGGCAGCGTGCCGATGCGCGTTCGCGCGGGGCACTGGTGGCCGGTTTCCTCGCGGGCGAAAATGATCCGGAAGCCTATCTTGAGGCGCTGCACAGACACGGTGCCGATTACAACGGCTTCAACCTGTTCGTTGGCGATGGTCGACGGCTCGGCTACTACTCCAACCGGGAGTCAGCCCCGCGCTGGCTGCCACCGGGAATTTACGGTTTATCCAACCACCTGCTTGATACACCATGGCCGAAACTCTCGGCAGCGAAAACAGCCTTTGCCAGTGCGCTCGGGCAGTTACCGCTGTCGACATCCTTCTTCGAATTGCTCGCTGACCAGGAAATTGTTCCGGACACGCACCTGCCAGAAACCGGCGTTCCGCTTGAATGGGAGCGGATTCTGTCCGCTATTTTTGTCAGCTCGCCGGATTACGGCACGCGCGCTTCAACCCTGTTGACGATGCATCGGACCGGTTGGGTGACGCTGATTGAACGCAGTTTTGGCCGGGGCGCAATCCCGATCGGCGAAGTAAACGAGACCGTTCAGTCTTCCGTAATCTCGACGGGCGTATAAACCGGCACCCGATCAAAGAGTTCGACAATATCGGCATTGCGCATGCGGATGCAGCCGTGCGACCCGGGAACCCCCATCGGAGCCGTATCCGGGCAACCGTGGATGTAAATATAGCGGCGCATGGTGTCGACGCCCCCAAGCCGGTTGCGCTCCGGCTCACTCCCGGACAACCACAGAATGCGCGTGAGAATCCAGTCACGTTCGGGAAAGGCAACGCTGAGCTCCGAAGAATAGATCTCACCGCTGGGACGGCGCGCAACGAAGACCGTGTTTTCGGCGTGTTCCGCACCGATCATGGCGCGAACAAGATGCTTGCCGCGTGGCGTGCAGTAGCTGCCTCGCTCTTCTCCTGCGCCCCTGCTGGCGGTGGACACCGGATAGCAGCGCACCACCTGCCCTTCTCCGTCGAACAAAGTCAGTGTTTGTCGCGCGATCGAAACATGAATATGCATGCCTAGTGCTCCCGCTTGGCACGGCGCATCGAAAAAAAGCTGGAGAGCAACTGTCCGCATTCCTCGGCCAGTACGCCGCCGACAACCGCGGTATGGTGATTCAGGCGTTCGACGGCAAACAGATCGACAACGCTCCCGTGTACGCCGGTTTTCAAGTCGCGAGCACCGTAAACCACCCGGGCAATCCGCGAATGCAACATTGCTCCGGCACACATGGCGCACGGTTCCAGAGTCACGAAAAGTTCGCAGTCGGGCAGCCGATAGTTCGCAAGCTTACGCGCCGCATCCCGCAAGGCAGCAATTTCGGCGTGTGCAGTCGGGTCCGATTCGCCGATCGGTGAATTGAAGCCCCGACCCACAATTTCACCATTGCGCACCACAACGGCGCCCACCGGGACTTCACCAAGACATTCGGCGGCGCGTGCCAGTGAAAGCGCTTCGCGCATATAAAATTCATCATCCATACGAGGATTCTACCTTACCACTACGACGCCTTCATCCATGCTGTTTGACCAAGTCGCAAACGCCGAGGATACTTCGCGTTATTGAATTTTCGGCCACAAAACATGCTGCCAGGACTAAAGCGTTCGACCAAGCGCCTTCTGGCGCTACTGGCCCTGCTTCCCACTACCGTACTTATTCTTGGCACGGTCTACATGCTCGGAATGGAGCATCTGGAAGGCGCACCGCGTACTTTCCTGGAAAGCCTGCAGTGGGCGTCAGAGACGCTGACCACAACCGGCTACGGAAGCGACAGTCACTGGCAACACCCGGCAGTGGCCTTGTTTGTCATCGTTGGCCAGTTCATGGGTCAGTTCCTTGTTTTCCTGATCTTTCCGATATTCTTTCTGCCTTTTTTTGAAGAACGGTTTGAAGTTCGCCTGCAGCACGTGTTGCCGCCAATGGCCGGCAAGGTACTTTTCTACCGCTATGGCCCGGCCATCGAGTCATTACTTGAAGAATTCAAGCGCATGGAAAGCCCTTTTGTCATTTTTGAAGAGGATATGGAACTGGCACGCAATCTTCGCGATCGCGGTTACGACGTAGTTTTCGGCAAACTGGCCGAAAATCCATCAGCTCTGCTGCGCGTAAAACAGGCGCGGGCGGTCGTCACCAATGCGGGCGATCACGCCAATGCAACCTGCACGCTCATTGTTCGCGAACAAGGATTCACTGGCTCACTCTATGCCCTGGCCGACGATCCTCTTTACCGGCCACCGATGGTTCGAATTGGCGCCACCGAAGTATTCACGCCGGCACACGTGCTCGGAGCCGCTCTGGCGTCCCGCGCCAGTACGCGCATCAGTCCGCCGGCCGAAGGCATGCATCTGCTGGGCAGCAAGGTGGGAATGGCCGAATTCCGTATCCGCGAAGAAAGCCCGCTAGCCGGAAAAAAACTCGGCGATCTGCATCTTCGCGAAGAGCACGGAGTGTCCGTCATCGGCCAATGGAACGTGGGCGTATTTACTACAACCAAGGGGCCGGAAACACGTGTGGAACCCGGTGGAATTCTCGTCGTCGTCGGCACCCACGCCAACCTTGAAAAAGCGGAACGATTGGCCAACCCGATTCGTCGTTCCGGCCCGATCGTGCTGGCTGGCTACGGCTCTGTCGGGCGAAAGGTCATTGAGATGCTGCGTGACGCTGATGAAACCTGCGTTGTGATTGATCTAAAATCAGTACCGGGAGTGGATGTTGTTGGCAACGTCCTCGAACTGTCTACGCTTGATCGGGCCAAGGTTCGCGAGGCCAGTGCGGTCATTCTCGCCTTGGGCGATGACAGTGAATCCGTATTTGCAACCGCTGTGGTACGCGACTACGCACCCGAGGTTCCACTCATCGTGCGCGTCAATCGATCACCGAATACGGCACGGCTATACCGTTCAGGTGCCGACTTCGCCATTTCAGAAGGGCAGGTCGCCGGACAGATTCTTGCCTATCATCTGCTTGACGAGCAAATCATTCCTGTCGAAAACCGCATCAAATTCAGCCGCTTGAGCGCTGGCACACTGGTCGGTGCCCATCCCTGGCACAGCGAGGCACTCGAACGAACAGGGGCAAAAGTCGTCGCCGTCGAACGCGGTCAGGAGGTACTTGTCGAGTTCGACGCTGATTTTTCGGTTGGTCCGGACGACGCACTTTTCGTCTGCGGGTCAATCAACAGCCTGGAACGTTACCAGCGCGAATTTCAGGCCTCAACAGTTGCTGCACGCACCTGATCGACACGTGGAGCCATTGAGCGAGGCAAAGTCACCACCCCGCACGAGGCTTTCGCCCATTTCAGTCGTACTTACGGCATTGGCTTCATCTCGCCAGTCACCATCAATTTAGGTGCCGATCCCGCTGTGGCCAGCGCCGAACGCATCACCAAGCGGATTGTCCAGGAATCGGGCGCACGAATTGGCGGTTCCCGGTATTTGGATTCCATTTCAAAGACAGGCACCGGCTGACAACCACCTCAAGATGATGCGGCATAACACCAGAACATTCGCAGCGGTGCCGCCCATTGACCTTAACAACGGCAATCGGAGCAAGATAACTTATCGTAATGCAGGATAGTTTTTCGTATTGCAAGACGATTTACTGTAATAACTGGTTCTGCGTTGTTTTTTACGGTTAGAATTCCGCACCACTTTCAGGGAGAAGTTCG
>JANNNT010000074.1:0-1792 GCA_031398685.1 Rhodocyclaceae bacterium
GTTGCAGTCGGTGAGCACTTCCATTGCGGTGGTATCGACCCGATTGACCGCACTCATGACCAGTACCACGTCATGCGTGTCGGCGGCGCTTTCCAGTTCAGCCCCCAGGCGTGCTTCGATGGCACTCAGATTGCCAAAAAACAGGCTCTCATCGATCCTCAGGAACAAAACGCCGGGAATCGTTTCAACACCGTGACGCTCGATATTGCGGAAGTGTTCAGTCCCGGCGATCCGCCCGATGACGGCGATGTGCGGCGTACTGGCACGCAGCAGCAAGGTGGCCAGCGATAAGCCGATCCCCAGAGCGATCCCCAATTCCAGCCCGAGAACAAGCACCCCCATTCCTGTTCCAAGCAGCGCCAGCGCATCCGCGCGGTCATAGGACCACGCCTGGCGCAAGGCCTTGATGTCGATCATGGTGATGGCGGCGACGACGATGCTTGCCGCCAGTACGGCCAGCGGCAGCCGGGCAAACCAGTGCGTACCCGCCACGACGATGCACAGCATGGCCAGCGCCGAAACGATACTCGCCAGAGGGCTTTGGGCTCCCGCCGCGACGTTGATCGCAGACCGTGACAGCCCGCCACCGACAGGCATTCCGCCGTAAAAAGCGGCGACGATATTGGCCGCGCCCAGTCCGACAAGTTCGCTATTGGCATCAATCCGTTCCCGTCGCTTGATGGCCAGCGCCTGCGCCATCGTGATGCTCTGCACCATGCCAATCAGGGCCAGGATCAGGGCCGGTACCGTCAATATACTGAGGTCTGCAAAATTCGGGACGAAAAACGCGAACGACGCGAGTCCATCTGGAACGGTACCGACCACGGCGACGCCGTGCTGGCGGTCGAGGTCGAGTTCAATCACCAGCAGCGTTGCCGCGGCGACGACAATTAATGGCATCAGGCGGACCAGGAAGCCTGCATGCGGCGACGCTATCCCGATTCGGCTTAGCGCACGGGTCAGCCACTTGCGCGAAGAATAAAGAACAATCAACGCAACCCCGCCAATCAGCAGGGTCACCGGCTTGGCTTGAGCAACGTTGGCATAAAGCGAGGACATCAACTGCCAGATATTCGAACCACTGATCGGCACGCCGAGCAGGAATTTGATCTGGCTGATGACAATCAGCACCGCGGAGCCTGATATGAATCCACTGACGACCGGCCGGCTCAGGAGTTGTGAAAGAAAACCGAGGCGAAACAGTCCACAGGCCAGGATCAGAACTCCGGAAAAAAGCGACAGGCTGGCGGCCAGCGCAATGTAGTGCGGGCTCCCCGGTGTGGCAAGAGGGCTGAGCACCGAAAAAGTCATGATTGCGGTGATCGCTACCGGTCCCACCGCTTGCGTCATGCTGCTGCCGAATAGCGCGTAAGCGATGACCGGGAAGATGCTGACATACAGGCCGACCTGCGGCGGCAAACCTGCGAGCAAGGCATAGGCCAGGCTCTGCGGGATGACCAACAGCGTGACAATCAGACCGGCGATCAGGTCGGCAGCGAATTGCTTTCGCGGGTAAGCGTTTATCCAGCGCGGCAGCAAGCGCTTCAGGACATTCATCGTCACTCCAGATCCGACTGCAAACGCGGTCCATCCAAGCGAGTGCGGGTTCGGCTAGTTCTAAAATACATAAGTGTGCTTGTGAACTGCTTGCGGTTGAAAGTCATTTTTGGTCAATTTTACGTCACCCTGGGCAGACGAAATTGCGCGGGAAACTCACAGCAGGTTAAGTGGAATTTTAAGGTAACTCACGCCATTGCCTTCCGGCGGAGGCAATTGTCCAGCGCGAACGTTG